>JAYVST010000375.1:0-4202 GCA_043775255.1 Burkholderiales bacterium | reverse complement strand
GGTTTCTTCACCTTCACCGTGGGCAGCTTTTTCGAACGCGGCGAGGCCAGCCTGGCCTCGTTCTTCACCTGGCACCCGTGGCTTTATCTGGTGCTGGTGCCTGCCGTCGGCATGCGCCTGTGGTCGGAGGAGCGTCGTTCCGGCACGATGGAGTTGCTGCTCACCATGCCGATCAATCCGTGGGAAGCGATCCTCGGCAAATTCCTCGCCTCCTGGTTCTTCTTGGCCATCGGCTTAGCGCTCACCTTCCCGGTGGTGTTCACGGTCAACTGGCTGGGCGATCCCGACAACGGCCAGATCGTGGCAGGCTATCTCGGCAGCTTTTTCCTGGCCGGCGCCTATCTCGCCATCGCGGGCTTCACCTCGGCATTGACGCGCAACCAGGTGGTGGCCTTCATCCTCGCGGTGGTGCTGTGCCTGTTCCTGATCCTTGCCGGCTTCAATCCTGTCACCGACATGCTGACCCGCTGGGCCAATCCGGCGGTGATCGAAACCGTCGCCGCGTTCTCGGTGATGACGCACTACGATGGCTTCCAGAAGGGCGTGGTCGACTCGCGCGACCTGTTGTTCTTCCTCTCGGTGACCGGGTTCGCGCTGTTCGCCACGGCGCTGGTCATCCGCAATCGCCGCTCCTGAAGATTTCAGCCGCCATGAACAAGTCAAGCACACTCCTGTATTCCGCCGTCGGGCTCGTCGCCCTGTTCCTGCTGCTGGTGGCAGGCAACTTCCTCGCCTCGCGCACCGCCGTGCGTGCCGACTTCACCGAAGGCAAGCTGTTCACGCTTTCCGAGGGCACGAAAAAGATCCTCGGCAAGCTCGACGGCCCGGTCAAGGTGCGCCTCTACATCTCGCAGGGCGACAACGCCATGCCGGTGCAGTTGAAGAGCTTCGCCCAGCGCGTCGACGACCTGCTGCGCGAATTCAAGTCGGCCGCCGGCGCCAACGTCATCATCGAGAAATACAACCCCAAGCCGGATTCGGACGAGGAAGACGCCGCGCAGCTCGACGGCATCGAGCCGCAGACCCTGGCCACCGGCGAGCAGTTCTACCTCGGGCTCACGGTCTCGCGCCTGGACCGCAAGGAGGCGATCGCCGGCATCAATCCGCAGCGCGAGCGCCTGCTTGAATACGACCTGATTCGCGCCGTCGCGCGCGTGGCCGCCACCGAGCGGCCGGTGCTGGGCGTGATGAGCGCGGTGCCGGTAATGGGCGCGCCGTTCAACATGATGACGCGCCAGCCTACCGAGCCGTGGGTCCTGGCGGGCGAGTTGAAGCGCGATTTCGAGGTAAAGAACGTCAGCATCAATGCCGAGAGCATCGACCCCGCCATCAAGACGCTGCTGCTGATCCACCCGCGCGACATTTCCGAACGCAGCGAATACGCGCTCGATCAGTTCATCCTGCGCGGCGGCAAGCTGATCGCCTTTGTCGATCCGCACATGTACTTCGACCAGCAGCCCAACCCGATGATGCCGATGGCCCAGGGCCAGGCGGGTCAGTCCGAGCTGCCGCGCCTGTTCAAGGCCTGGGGCGTGAAAATGGAACTTGGCAAGGTGTTAGCCGACGTGATCTACGCATCCGGCGCGGGCCAGCGCAGCACGCCCACCATCCTGACGCTCAACCGCACGGCGATGAACCGCGACGACGTGGCCACCAGCCAGATCGAAACCCTGCTGCTGGCGTTCTCCGGCGCCTTCGACATCAAGCCGGCCGCGGGCCTGAAGGTGAGCGAACTGATGCGCTCCTCGCCCAACAACATGTTCGTCGACAGCATCATCGCCTCGCTCTCTGGCGACACGGCGATGAAGGGTTTCGTGCCGTCCAACAAGAGCCTGCCTTTGGCGGTGCGCCTGTCGGGCAAATTCAAAACCGCGTTTCCCGAGGGCATTCCCGCCGGAGCGCCGGCCAAAGACGACGGCAAGGACGGCAAGAAGGCGCCCGCACCGGCGGCGCAGTTGAAGGAGGCCGCCAACGAAGGTTCGGTGGTGCTGGTGGCCGATGCCGACATGCTGGCCGACGGCGCCGCCGTCGAGATCCAGACCATCTTCGGCCAGCGCGTGGTGGTGCCGTCGAACGGCAACCTGGCGTTTGTGCAGGGTCTGGTCGAACAGGCCGCTGCGGGCGACGACTTGTCCTCGTTGCGTTCCCGCACGTCGATCTTCCGCCCTCTCACCGTGGTGCGCGAAATGGAAACCAACGCGCAGAAGCAGTACTTCGGCAAGATCAAGGCGATGGAAGACGACCTGCAGCAGACCACCGAGAAAATGCAGAAGCTGCAAAGGCCCTCGGGCGACGCCAAGTCGGCGCAGATCCTCACGGCCGAGCAGCAGGGCGAACTCGACAATTTCAAGAAGCGGGTGCTGTCGACGCGCAAGGAGTTGAAAGACTTGCGCAAGGATTTGCGCCAGGACTCCGAAGCCCTGCAGTTCTGGACCAAGGTGGCCAACATCGTGGTCGTGCCCTTGCTGGTGGCCCTGTTCGGCATCGGCGTGGCGCTGGTGCGCCAGCGCCGCGCAACGTCGCGCGCGCCTGCGGGCGCGGCCATGACGCCGCCCGCATCTGCGGCGGCGACAGGAGCCTGACGCCATGGGAAATCGCATTGTCGTCATCCTGATCGCGCTGGCGGTGGGCGCCGGCGCCGGCGCCCTCTACCTGCTGCGCGGCGAAGGCCAGTCTTCTTCCAACGCCAGTGCGCTGGGACAGAGGCTGTTCGCCCAGCTCAAGGCGGCCGAAGTCGCGCGCATCACCATCGCCGAGCCCAAGGGCTCGATCAACCTCGAGAAAAAGGACGGTCGCTGGGTCATGCTCGACAGCGGCGGGTTTCCCGCCGATGTCGAGCGGGTCAGCGAACTGGTGGTCAAGGTGCTGGAATTGAAGACCGGGCAGACCGAGCCGATCGGCGAAAAGGAACGCGCGCGCATGCAACTGGCGCCCCCAGGCAAGGGTGAAGGCGCGGCCACCGTTCTGACCTTCAAGGGTGCCGACGGCAAGACGCTGGCGGAACTGCTGCTGGGCAAGAAGTACTTCAAGACCCAGCCCGAGGGTGACGCCAGCAAGGCGCAGGGCGATGGCCGCTTCGTCATGCTGCCGGCCGATCCGGCGCGCGTGATCGTGGTGTCCGACCCGCTCAAGCAGGCCACCATCGCACCGGCCGAGTGGGTGGCGCGCGAAGGCTTCGCCATCGACAACATCAAGTCGGTGACCGTCAAACAGGGCGAGGATGGCTACAGCCTGGCGCGCGAAAACATCGACGCCGCTTGGGTACTTGAAGGCAAGGACGGCGAACTCGACCAGAACAAGGCCAACGGCATCACTTATGCGCTGGCCAGGGTCGAAGTGGCCGAGGTCGCCGCGAAGGACGCGGAAACCGGCTTCGAGCAAGGTGCACAGGTGACGGCCACCACGTTCGACGGTCTGGAGTACCGGCTCAAGCTGGGCAAGCTCGACCGGGATCGCTATTTTGCGCAGGTCGCCGTCGCGGGCACTGCCGCCCGCGTGGCCAAGACGGCGCCCGGCCCCGCCGGTGAAAAGGCCGAAGATAAGGACAAGCGCGAAAAGTCTGCGACCGACGAGGTCAAGCGCTTCAACGAGCGCGTGGTCCGCGAGAAGGCGCTCGCGCCCTTCGTCGTCCTGGTGTCCAAGGGCAAGCTGGGCGAGGACGTGCTGAAAAAGCGTGCCGACCTGCTCAAGGTCGAGCAGAAGGAAGAGAAGAAGGACGACGCCGGCGACGCCAAGAAGGACGCGAAGAAAGACGCGAAAAAAGACGCCAAGAAGGACGCCAAGAAGGACGCCAAGAAAGACGTCAAGAAAGACGAGCCGAAAAAGTGATCCGAAGGCCGACGGCGCAACGCCGTCGGCCGGTCACGCGGCCGCGCTCTCCGGCGTAGCCGGCGCGCGATCGAACTCCGGCATCACTTCGCGCGCGAAGGTGCGCAAAGACTGCAACGACCCTTCCAGGTCCATCAGCAGCACGTACTCGATGCCCTGCGCTTGCAGCACCTTGAGCCGCCCGATGATTTCCTCCGGGGTGCCGATGAGCGTCGTCTTCTCGGTGGCTTCGTGGAAGCTGCTGCCACCCGCCGCCGCCGACAGCGTGCCCGCCGTGCCGTTGGGGTTGACCGTCAGGCGCCGCACGTGGTCGAGGAATTGCGCGCGCAGTGCGTGCTGGTGCTCGCGTTCATTCGCGTTCAGCGCCATGTGCA
>JAYVST010000374.1:0-3363 GCA_043775255.1 Burkholderiales bacterium | reverse complement strand
CACAAGGGCTTGTCCCCCTTCAACGGTCGGGTGATCGTGCACGACCTGCGCGAGCGCCTGCACGCGCTTTCGCCCGACATCGTGTTCCTGCAGGAGGTGCAGGACGCGCATGCGAGCCACGCCGCGCGCCATGCAAACTGGCCGCTCCTGACGCAAAGCCGGTTTCTCGCCGAAGGACTGTGGCCGGAAGTGCACTACGGCCGCAATGCCGTCTATGAACTCGGCCACCATGGCAACCTGATCCTTTCGCGTTTTCCGGTCGGCGCGGTGCGCAACGACGACATTTCGGAGCATCGCTTCGAAAAGCGCGGCATGCTGCATGCGATGGTCGACTTGAACGGCGTAAAGGCGCACTGCTATTGTGTCCACTTGGGGCTGTTCGAACGCGGGCGGCAGCGCCAGATCGACGCCATTGTCGAGGCGGTGGCAAGCCGCAGCGGCGCGAACGAGCCGGTGATCATCGCCGGCGATTTCAACGACTGGCGCAATCAGGCAGAGGGAAAACTGGCCCGCGCCGGTTTCACCGACGTATTCCGCGAGCGCGGCGTGCGCCTGCCGCGCACCTTTCCGGGACGCCTTCCCATGCTGCGCTTAGACCGTATCTACTCGCGCGGCCTGACCGCTGTCGACGCGCAGCGCATGACCGGCTGGAAGAAGCTTTCCGACCATCTGGCGCTGCACGCAACCTTCGCGCTGCCGTGAACGAGCGTTTCACACCCGGCAACCAAATCGACCTGCTGTGCTCGGGCGGGGAGTACTTTCCCGCCCTCTTGGCCGCGATCAATGGCGCCACGCGGACGATTTTCCTCGAAACCTATATCTTCGGCGAGGATGCCACTGCCGAGTCGGTTACCGGCGCCCTGGCTGCGGCCGCACGCCGTGGCGTGGCCGTGCACCTGCTGGTGGACGGCTTCGGTTCGCGCGAAATGGCGCCGCGTTACCGGCAAACCCTCAACGCGGCGGGCGTTGAACTTCTGGTTTACCGGCGCCCGCTCTGGTGGCAGCCGGTGCGCGGCCTGCGCCGCATGCATCGCAAGCTGCTGGTGGTCGATAGCGCGTGGGCGTTTGTCGGCGGCATAAACATCATCGACGACTGGAACACCCCCAATGAAGTGCCACCGCGTTTCGACTATGCGGTGCGTATCGCCGGCCCTTTGGTCGAAGAAGTGGCGCAAGCGGCGGCGCACCTGTGGACGGTCGCCGCCTTTGCCACCCTGCACCACCGCTACCGCCGCGCGCCGCTCGCCCCGCCCCCCGCCGCCGGCGCCACGCGTGCTTGCCTCCTGGTGCGCGACAACCTCGGACATCGACGCGATATCGAATACGCCTATCTGGACGCCATCGAGGGGGCGCGCACGTATATTCTGATCTCGATCGCCTATTTCCTGCCGTCACGGCGCATCTACGATGCGCTACGCGCGGCCGGCGCGCGCGGCGTACGCGTGACGATCCTGTTGCAAGGGCCGAGCGATCATCCGCTGCTCAAGCACGCGGGCGAATTCCTGTATCGCCGCCTGCATGCGGCCGGCGTGCAGATTTTCGAGTACCACAAGAGCTTCCTGCATGCCAAGGTCGCGGTGATCGACGACAGCTGGGCCACCGTGGGCTCCTCCAACCTCGATCCATTCAGCCTGTTGCTTTCGCGCGAGGCCAATGTCGCAATCATCGATCCGGAATTCGCTGCCGGCCTGCGCAGAAGCCTCGAGCAAGCGATTGCCGGCGGCGCCATCGCGGTAACCGCCGAGTTGTTCCAGAGCCTCGGCGCGCGCGCCCGCTTGTTGCAATGGATAAGCTATCGCTTCACGCGCATGCTCATCGACGGGCTCAATCTGGCCAGGAAAGAATAGAATCAAGCAAGTGGCACCGGCGCGCCAGGGGGCGTGTCCTATTTCATTCACTTGGGGGTACTGCAAATGGGATTGCTCGACTCGATCACGCAAATCGCTGGACAGGCGCTTTCTTCATCCGGCAACGGGCAAAGCGGGCTGTTGCAAGGCATTCTGGGCATGGTTTCGCAGCAACCCGGCGGACTCGCCGGGTTGGTACAGGCTTTCCAGTCCAAAGGGTTGGGGGAGGTTGCCGCATCCTGGGTCGGAACCGGTGCGAATCTGCCGATTTCGCCCGACCAGCTCAAGAACGTTCTGGGCAGCGACGCCTTGAGCGGCCTGGCGTCGAAGTTCGGCATGTCATCCGAAGACGTGTCCGGGCGTTTAAGTGAAATGCTGCCGCAGGTGGTGGACAAACTCACCCCGAACGGCCAGGTGGAAGAAGGCGGTTCCCTCGACATGGGGAAAGCCCTCGGAATGCTTCAAGGGATGTTCAACAAGTAGCGTCCAGCCATCGCGCAGGGCGAGTTTCAAGGAGGCGTCATGCGTTTTTCGGTTCAGAGTCTTGCCGCGGCACTGGGCGTTGCGCTCGTTTTGGGCCACGCCCTGCCCGCAGTCGCCGCAGGTGATGCCGGTGGTCCAGCGCCGGCCATGCCGGCACCGGTCGTAAGCCCGGTCGGCGCCATGGATCCGGCCCTCAAACGGGCCTTGGCCGGCGTCGCCACCATGCTACTGGCCGACTTTGCCGCCAGCATGGCGACCGGCAACATGGAAAGTTTCGATCCCGGCCCCGCGCTTGAGCGAACCCTGAAAGGTATTCTCGCAAGGGGCGATCTCGACCGCCTGATCGACGGCGTGGTCGCACAGGCCGTAGCCGGTAATGGCAGCGCCGCGTCCGACCTCCCGCCCGAATTGCGCGCGGCTTTGGCCTTAGCCGCCAAAGGCATGTTAGCCAATGTGCGCCGCGAAATGGCGCGGGAATTCGACCGCCGATAGATGGAAAGCGAAGGTGGGCGCAGGCGGCAGGTAGTTCAGGCGCCATGGCAAGATAGCGGCAAAGGCGGGTCGCCCTGAATCCCTGAGCGGCAGACAGTCAAGGCCTCGCGCCAAATCGGCACAGCAGGAAAAGCATTCGCTCACCTGTGCCCACAGGCGCTTACCGCGCATTCACGCGCCGAATGCGCAACCCTGGCGTCTGCGTAACTGCCGGTGCCTGTCAGGCCGGCGCCTGCATCCCGGCCTTGAAAAAACGGTAGCAGTTGCGCCCGCCCTGCTTGGCTTGATACATCGCGGCGTCCGCATTCTTGAGCAGGACGTCGCCATCGGCCGCGTTTTCCGGGTAGAGCGCGATGCCGATCGAAGGCGAAGTGCGCACCGGGTGGCCGGACAGCTCGTAGGGCGCACCCACCGAAACCAGGATCTTCTTGGCCACCACCTCTGCGTCCTCGACCGAGCGCAGGGCCGGCAGCACCACAACGAACTCGTCACCGCCGAGCCGTGCCACGGTGTCGGAATCGCGCACGCTGACCTTCAGGCG
>JAYVST010000373.1:0-12690 GCA_043775255.1 Burkholderiales bacterium | reverse complement strand
GGCCAGCCCGGCAGCCGCTACGCGGTGCGGGTGCACAACAAGAGCGGCGGCCGCCTCCTGTCGGTGATGTCGATCGACGGGGTCAACGTGATCAGCGGCGAGACCGCCGGCACCAGCCAGTCCGGCTACGTGTTTTCGCCCCGGGAGCGCTACGACCTGACCGGGTGGCGCAAGAGCCAGGCGCAGGTCGCGGCCTTCTATTTCACCGCCTTGCCGGATTCCTACGCAGCCCGCACCGGCCGGCCCGACGATGTGAGCGTGATCGGCGTGGCGCTGTTCCGCGAAAAACCGGCGGCGGTGCCGAACGTGATGCCGCGCCCCCAGCCCTGGGGCCGGCGCGATGGCGCCGGTGCAGGGTCGAGCGCCGATCGTGAACGCAGCGAGGCACCTCCGGCACCATCGCGGGCACCATTGTCGGCACCATCGTCGGCACCAGCGGCTTCAGCGGCCGCCGCGCCGCCTGCAGGCGAGGCGAGCGAGTCGGCCAAATCGGCTGCGGCTGATTCCGCATTCGGCGAAATCCGTGCCGATCAGCGTGCCAAAGCCGAATCCAAACTCGGCACCGGCCACGGCCAGCGCGAAACCGCGCCGGTCACCTACACCTCGTTCCAGCGTGCCCAGGACACGCCCGACGAAGTCGTGGTCATCCACTACGACTCGCGCGCCAACCTGCTGGCCATGGGGGTGATCGCCGAGCCTCGTCCGCCCGTGCGTCCGCGGCCGTTTCCGGGGCAGCCGGAGATCGGGTTTGTGCCGGATCCGCCGCGAAATTGAACGTCTCGTCGGAATATAGCTGTCGATCAGTGGACAATGGGCACGCATGCAATCAAATTCGATTGCATAATCGGTACTGGATCGTCTTGGAGGGCGCGCCATGCCGCTAGCCGCAACTTGGGTACCTGCCAGCAAGCTCATTGCTGTAGAACGACTTGATTCCGGGCGGGCCGTTTCGCTGAGTCACCCTGCCTATCCATTCGTCATGCATGTCGGCGGGACCGGGTACGGAGTGGAGTTGTTCGAGGCGGGGGCCACATACCTGCGTATAGCCGGTGCGCTATACGGACTGCCCGATCTAATGCAGCTAGCCGGCCACGACTTCGCGCCGCGACCGATCGGTGCGCATCAACCCAGCGGGCTGCAGCTGACATGGCTGCCGGTCGGCGCCGACCCGCGTGAGTCATTGGTCGTCAAGCGCAACAATTTTCCCAACAACCAAGCGACGATCCTGGATCGGATGGTCAGCCTGTTCGCGGTGCAGACGTTAGTTGCAAACGACGCGGACTGGGCACCGAGAAGCCGGTTGGGTATCCGGATCAGCGCATATATCCGGCCGGACAACTCCGGCAATTGGATCATCGGAATCACCGGTTCTATGATGTCGGCCGACCTTGCCACCAGCTTGACCACACATGCTCCAGTTCTTAATCTGCTTTTGAACCAGTTCCGAATGGTCGGAAGTGTGCAAGTTTTCTTCAATCGATTGAGTGTCCAGACCGCGCAAGGCTTGGGGGTAAATCCAGCGGACGTTACCTATGACGGATACAGCGTTAGATTGCTGGGCCAACCGGACGGCCTGCTCGAATTTTTCGCCAACGTGCGCCGAACGGCGGTTGCCGGTGAGCGCTATTCACAAGGTGTGACAGAGGAAATCCGGATCGGTAGATTTTTCCCTTTCGAGATCGTCCGGCGCGAAAGCCATCCGCTGAGTGCCAATATGGCGGAGCTCTTTACCCACCCTCAAGGCTCAAGCTACGCGGCCGACGGACTTGTGGATCCGTCATCGCAAGGCCAAGCAGGCAACATCGAGGACGCGCGGCCGAACCGGTCGCCTCACGAGCTGGATCGGTTTCGACATACCATTCCAATGGCGACGGTGCCCGTTGGCCCCACTCCAAAGCCACTCGCCGATCCTTACGGTTGGTTCGAGGTTCGGCAATCTCGACTGGTGCGGGACACCGCGGATGAAGACATGCCGGAGACCTTCGACCCCGCATCGACTCCGTCGGCACGCAGCAACGAGTTCGCTGCGCTAAGCGCCTACCGCCAAACCAGCGATTTGTTCAATGTGATCGACGACTGCGGACTATCGCGAAACGAAATTTTCAGGTTTGCCGCGCCGCCGTTGATCGTCAGGTACCGGGCGACCATTCGACCAGGGTCCGGAAAGGACGGCAAGACCGTCAATGCACAAGTCGACTTCGACCCTCCGGAAAATGCGTTCTTCGAGCCCTGGGACCCCAACAATCGGCGACACCTGGAGGTCCGCTTCGCGCTCGCCGATTTAAAACGTTCGAACTCGGCGCGCGAACCGCTCGGGCTTGCAACCGACCCGCGTTGGAGTTGGCATGAGTTCTGTCACGTCTTATTGGCTGGTTCGACAGGAAAACTCGAATTGCCGTTCGCACATAGCGCGGGGGACGCGCTCGCTGCGATCGCCTGCGACCCTCACTCGGTGTTGATGGCGGATTCGCGCAAGCCGGGAATGCGTGGCGCGACGTATCCCTGGGCCTACATCGATCGGCGACATGATCGTGAAGTTCATGAAGGCTGGAGTTGGAGTGGAACCTATCACCGTCAGGACCGCCTGTCGCTGGCCAATTCCAATTGTCGCCACAAGGGATACGACTCCGAGCAAATCCTTGCCACATCGCTGTTTCGTGTCTATTTAGCCTTGGGTGGCGAGACTGTCAAGTGGGATGCGATACTTGCACGCACTGTGCCCGATGTGGGTGCTAGGAAAGCGGCGTCCGACTACACCGTCTACCTGGTACTGCGGACGATTCTTGCGCTGGGCGCCGCCAGTGCCGTGCCACTCGAGACACCAGAACAATTCGCGTCCCTGCTCGCAAGCGCTGACGCGACAATGGAGCGCGCCACCGCAGGACCGCTTGCTTCCCGCGCCGGCGGATGCGCATTCAAAGTCATACGCTGGGCCTTCGAGGCCCAGGGGATGTATGCGAAGGTTCCCTCGCCGACAATTCACAACGCGCCTGGAGGCCCGCCCGACGTCGACTTATTCATCGATAACGGGCGGCCTGCTAGCGAGGGGCTGAAGCCACGCGGCGGCTATGTGCCGGTGTCACTAGATTGGATCGCGCCGAGGCCCGCCTGGCATGCTACTGGCGACGATCCGAGCCGTACTGGAGCGATGGTGCTGGCCGGCATCCAGGCCTTGGTACGCGTGAATAATCGCGGTTCGATGCTTGCGAGCGAGGTCGAAGTCAAAATATCGTATATCGAATGGCTGCAAGGCGATCCCGTACATCCATGGAATTCCGGTAACTGGCGAACGGTCGTTGCTAACGGCCCGCAAGCAATAGCCGCTGGCGATCAGGGTGAGTTTCATGCCCAATTGCAGTTTCCGCGGAAAGGACGCTATCTGATACTCGCCGAGACGAACTGCAAGGAAGACCTGTCCATCTTCAATCCTGCGACGGGTCTTCCGTGTTCCGCTGGCCCCATTGCCCTGGAACAACTCGTCGCAGGTGACAACAATCTCGGACTGAGAACCTACGTGTATTGAGCGCCCCCGGCGCTGGCGCGCCAGCGCCCTCGAGGGGGACAAGAAAACTCGGGGGTCCCTTCGTTTTCTTGAAAGACTCAGAAAGCTTTCCACTCCGCCTTGGCCATATACATTACGTGGCGCAGAGACGGGCAGGCGATAAGGTCGGAACTCAAAAGAGGACCGAGCGACGAAGTGCGTTTGGGCGGAGTCGCAGAATTTTCGTTACCTGCGTCGGTTACCAGCAACTTCCAGATCGCTCCAGCGAGCCATCTGCTGGCCTTTGAGTCGCTCGGATAGTGAACGCCGAGGCGCTCGCGATTTTTTGCCAGCCGATCCGCGAACCACAAGAGCGGGCCGCCGAAGATGACCGAGGTGGACATCACGTCCGATAGCGAGACTCCCGCCGACTTTTTTGGTGCAGCGAACACGCGCGTTCGCACGCCGGCGGGCAGAATCGCCGCGACCGGGGCGCTGTCTTCCCCAAAAGCGCTGTCGATCTCTTCGATTTCCAGCAAGAGCAAGGCGATGAAATGGCCCAAAAACGAGTGGCCACTCGGGAACGATGGATGTCTGGGTGGACCGAAAGGGGGAACCAGCCCCGGGCAAATTCGCGACGGCCGCACCCGGCGGAACATCGCCTTGTAGTACATATACACAAGATTGCCGATCGCCAGCCCCGAGCGAATCAGTTCGATCGTCCATGGTTTGCGCTCGGAGTCGATGCCAAGAAAATGTATGAAGTAGCCTGCCAGCCCGTCTGCCTGATAGTTGATTTCGGCCAGCCAGCGATCGCGGTCGTCTTCCATCGCCCGAAACAGCTGACTTATTTCCTGCTCGACAATTTCACGGGCCGACGTCGCCCCAAGGCCGTTTTTCCACCCCAGATGCGACGTGTCAAGCCATCCCATGTGACCCAAAGTAAGTTCGTCAAAAATGGCCCACTTTTGATATTGCCCGGCAAACTCGCGCGCCGCCAAGATTGCAGACGATGCGGCATCCTGATCCTTGAGCCACTCGGCCAGCGTCGGATCGAACGGCAAATTCCAGAATCGAAGCGCCGGATCCCAATCCGAGTTCTGCCACCGGAGATTGACGAAGTCCTGGGGGAGCGCCTTGGGGAATGAGTCCTCTCCAGGATTGTTGGGAGAAAAATCGAGAGCCCATGGCTTGAACCCAAGCTCAAGAGGCGTCGCGTAATAGCTCCAGGGAATCCTGCCCGCTCCCACTCCAACGCCGACACCCACCCCGGATCCGACACCTACACCGACCCCAGCGCCAACTCCAACTCCGGAACTCCCACCATATGCCATAGCCTTCTCCTCTCCAAGTCTGCCTATAAAGCTTACTCCGGTAGCCCAGCCATTCGCAAGCCTTCCACGAGGCGTTCAAGATGATCGGCGCCGCGCAGCGGATACCAGGTTTTGAACTCGGCGATGCGGAATCCCGGCTCGATCTTGAGTAGGGTTTGCGCCGATTCATGCGCGCCGTCAAGATCGCCGGAAATGGCGAGGGTGGCCGCGAGAGTCCGGGCACTGGCTGAGAAACGCGGATTCGCGCGCAGTGATTTGCGCAGCCACGCGATCGCCTGATCGTTCCGGCCGGCGACGAATTCGGCGATGCCGGCGATCGTCCAGAAGACGAAATTGAGAGGGTCGTAGGGACTCAGGCGCCATGCATTGCGCAGGCGTTCCATGGCTTCGTCGGCGCGACCCAAGTAGCAATAGGTGGATGCGCTCATGCCCCAGGCGAATGCACAGTTCTCATTGAGCAGTACGGCGCGATCAAACATTTCGGCCGCGACATCGGGCTTCTTGGTCAGGAAAGCCTGTACGTGGGCCGCGACGGCGAGGCAGAACGCGTCTTCCGGATCGAGCGAGGTTGCGAGCTGCGCTGCGCGTTCGGCCTTGACGCGGACGGCCGCCGGGTCGGTCGAATGGCCTTCGCCCCATGCCAGGTTGCACCACCAGGCGAGCCACGCGTGGGCTTGCGCGTAGGTGGGGTCGAGTTCCACGGCACGGTCCAGGTAGCGGCCCGCCTCGGCGAATTCCTTGCGGTCGAAGGTATAGATCAGCGCAAACGCCCGCAATACGCAGTCGTAAGCGCCCAGGCTTTCGGTCTGCTTCTGCATCGCGCGGTCGGCTTCCACCCGAATCAGGCGCGGTTCGATCTTGCCTACCGTGCTTGCCGCGATGCGATCCTGGAATTCGAATATGTCATCGTTGGACCCGTCGAATTTTTCCGTCCAAACCGTCGTGAGGTTGCTCGCGTCGATCAACTCACAGGTGATGCGCAGTCGCGCCGCACTTCGGCGAACACTCCCCTGGAGAACATAACGCACGCCGAGTTCCCCGGCCACCTTGCGCAGGTCGCCTTGATCATCTCGATAGCGCAAGGTGGAATTGCGCGCAATCACATAGAAGGAATGGCTGCGCCCCAGGGCGTTGATGATGTCTTCGGTGATACCTTCACCAAAATAGGTTTCGTCCGACGCGCCGCCGAGCGTACGAAATGGCAGCACCGCGATCCCCGGACGCTTGTCCCAAGACAATGTTGGCTGGGCATGCGCCGGCAGCGAAGCGCCCGGCACGAGAGGGTCGACACGAAACACCCGAATGGGTCGGCTGACGTTTTTCAGTACATGTGAACCCAGATCGACCATGATCGCGGAAATCTTGTTGTGGACGAACTCGCGCACTATTTCGGTAACTACGATTTGTCCTTCTTCGGCGGCTTGGTGGATACGCGATGCTATGTTGACCCCGTCGCCAATCAGTTTGCCGTCATCGACGATGACATCCTCGACGTTGATTCCGATCCTGAGCTTCAACCTCGGCGCGTCGCCTTGAAGTGCAAGTTCGCCGGCGCCATGCTGGAGATCCAAAGCCCATTTCACTGCGGCCACGGCGCTGTGAAACTGCACCAGCACCGCGTCACCATGTATCTCCATGAGTTCCCCGCCGTGTTCGCGGATGAGCGGCTCGATCAGATCGCTGCGCATTGCCTTCCATGACATCAAAGTGGCAATGTCATTCTCCCCAACATGCCTGGTCCAGCCAGCGACGTCCGCAAAAGCGACGGCGGCCAGGCGCCGATTGAAGATCGGTGGTTCCAGCAGAGCGGCTTGTGGACGTGCGGATTCCGGAAGGGTCATCTGGGATCAGGCGACTGCAACGAATTTTTGAGTGGGCAGTTGTACAAACCTAGTATCTTCGCACTTTTGGTTGCCCTGGTGCAAGAAATGGGCATCGCGTTATCACCGACATTCGTGATGCCAAGTGTGGCGTTCGATGGGAAATTCAGGAATGCCCGCAACGCAGAGATGCGCTCGTCAAGCAACGCTTCGAAAGATTAAGCAATGAATGGTATTGTGAACTTATCGGTCGCCCTGCTGTTTGCGCTAGTTCTGTCGGACGTGCAGGCCCAGGACTACCCTTCCAAACCGATCCGCCTGATCGTGCCCTTCGCCACCGGCGGCGTCACCGATACCACCGCGCGCGTGGTGGCCGACAAGCTCGCGCGCCAGATGGGACAGCAGGTGTTCGTGGAAAACCGCCCGGGCGGGTCGGGCAATCCGGCCACGCAGTACGTTGCGCTGCTGCCCGGCGACGGGTACACGCTGCTCTATACCTTCGACGGCACCATGGTGATCAACCCCTTCGTGTTTCCGAAGATTCCGTTCGATACGCTGAAGGATTTTCAGGCCATCACCAAGACCGGCGATGCCGGACTGGTGCTGGTGGGCCATCCGGGGCTCGCGGCCAAGACCTTCGCCGAGCTGGTGGCCTATTCGAAGGCCAATCCGGGCAAGCTTTCGTTCGGCCACTCCGGCACCGGCGGCACCACCCATGTGGCGGGCGAACTGCTCAAGCAGCGCACCGGCTTAGACATGACGCACATTCCCTACAAGAGCGGCGGGCAGGCGGTGATCGACACCATCGGCGGCCAGGTGCCGCTGGCGTATTCCGCAGTGGCCGGCGCGCAGGCCCATATCAAGAGCGGGCGACTCAAGGCCTATGGCGTGTCTTCGCCCAAACGCGTGGGATCGCTGCCGGACGTGGCGACCTTCATCGAGCAGGGCGTTGCCGGATTCGAAGCAGTCTCCTGGGTCGGCGTCTTTGTCGCGGCCAAGACACCGCGGCCGATCGTCGACCGGCTCCATCGCGACATGATCGCCATCCTCAAGGACGCGGACTTGCGCGAACGTTTCGCCACCCTGGGCGTCGATCCGGTCGGCAATACGCCGGAAGAATTCACCGCGCAGATCAGGGAAGACCTTGCCCGTTGGGGCAAGGTGGTCGAAGCCGCAAAAATCAGACTGGATTGAACATGACCGACGCAATCGCTTTTCCCGACGGCGGCTACCGCTACATTCCGGGCGTCTTCCAGTACTCCGCCGGTGTCGCCGCACAGCCCGGCTTTGCCATCGAACGGGCGCGCTTTGCGCGCCATGTGCCGCTCGATGAAGGCTTTGCCCGCATCGAAGCGCATCTCAAGAGCATCGGCCGACCGGTCACCGCCTTCTGCGCCTGCGAATTGCGCTCGCCGGCGCCGTTTACCGAGCAGGGTTTCCTCGATTTCAACCGCATCTACGCCGGGTCGCTGGAACGCTGGAACGTCATGCGCGGGGGTGTCAATCCGGTGGCACGCAGCAATGTGTGCCCGGAGATCGATCCGCCGGCTGCGCCCGGATTCTTCGCGTTTTGCTATACCGTGCCGGGCGCCGGCGCCGGGTTTGTGATCGCCGGCAGCGGTGAAGCGCCCGAAGGACAAAAGGACTACCGCAGCGTCACCGTGCGCCTGGGCGAAACCACGCCTGCGGCCATGCTGGAGAAAGCGCGCTGGGTCTTGGCCGAACAGGAGCGGCGCCTGGCCCTGCTGGGGGCAAGCTGGCGCGAGGTCACCCACACCCAGGTCTACACCGTCTACGACATCCATCCGTTTCTCGGGTCCGAACTGGTGCGGCGCGGCGCGGCGGCCGGCGGCATCACCTGGCAGTTCTGCCGCCCGCCGGTGGTCGGGCTGGACTATGAAATGGATTGCCGCAGCGTGGCGCGCGAGATTGTGATTTGACTTTGGTTGTCGGCGGCGAGTGCGTACCGGTCGGATGCGCGGGAATCAGTCCTTTTCGGTGACCGCCGTCCGATAAAGAGTTGTTTTCCCCGCACCATTTGGCCAGGCCAAATGGAAGTAAACCGGTTGGGCCACCTGCGGGGTGAGCGCGCCGTGCGTGATGGCGTTCCTCGCGAAAATCTGCCGGGCGTCGGGTTTGTCGACGATTTTGCGCGCCTCCTCGTTAAGCATTTTCGCGAGAGCGCTGGACACGACCTCCGGCGCCACTAGCGCCGGCCATTCTGCAGATGCATGCCTGGAAACCCGTTGGAGGTGGCGCACCGGTTGTTCATTCCGGCGCTCCTGGCTCATCGCGCTCGCGTCTGCACTGGAATGCGCTTCGCTTCCTTTCTATTGCACCGGATTGACGTTCCCGCGTCGGAAAATTTTACAGGGCCAACTACCGATATAGGGATGTGCGCCGCCCGACTCTTGCGAGCGCAACGCAAGTGACTGATTCAAAGGCATGAATAGATTTTTTGCTTTCCGCGGCACAGGAAGTGCTCATGACGTATCCATCGCGGCAGCAGCCTGCGAATTCACGGTACAGAATCGTGAACCGAACCTAAATTAAAGGGCATCCCATGTTCGAAATCAAAAGGTACGTTCTCGCATTCGCGGCCATAGCGACGTTTGCATCAACCTCTGTATTGGCGGTCCCTGTCCAGCTGTTGACCAATGGTGATTTCGAAACCGGCACGCTTTCTGGCTGGACGGTGACGGACTTGGCTGGTGGCAACGGCACGATTTCGAATTCGACGCCCGGTGCGAGCACGCCGCTCTCAGGTTTTTCAACTGCACCCAACGGTGCTGGTGGAACGTCGTATGCGGTATCCGATCAGGGCGGTCCGGGTACCCATGCCCTAACACAGAGTTTCACCGTCGCCGCCGGCGCGAGCCAGGTCATCCTCTCATACCAAATGTTCGTCAACAACTCCATTGGCGCCACGATCATTGGCGGGCAGGGGCTGGACCACAACGGCAACGCCAATCAGCATGCGCGTGTCGACCTGTTGAGCGGCGCGGCGACGGCCTTCGATACTGGCGCTGGCGTTCTTGACAATCTTTATATCGGCGATGATGGTGCAAACAACCCGAATCCGTACACCATGTATACGTTCGACATCACGTCGTTTGTGTCCGCGGGCGGTACGTTTCAGGTCCGTTTTGCCGAAGCCGACAATCGGGGGTTCTTTCAGTTCGGCGTGGACAATGTAAGCGTGCTGCAGACGACGGCAGGTGTGCCGGAGCCGGCGAGCTTGGCTCTGTTTGGACTGGCGCTCGCGGGCCTTGGCGCCGCGCGCCGTCGCAAAGCCTGATCAGGGGCGATTGCTGGAAACGAACCGCAGCTCAGGCTGCGGTTTTTAATGGCGCGACTGGAGGCCGGCGCCAACGAACTCGCCGCCAAACTTTGCGACGAAGTCGAGTCCGTACCGCAGCTTATCCAGCGCGTACCGTCGGGCATGCCGACTCAGACCTCAGACGTCCGGCCCTACACGAACGGTGACACGGAGGCAACACCGGCCGGGTCAATGCTTCAGTCGAAAGTGACGCGCGCCCTCTTGATCACGGCGCCCCAGCGCTGATAGTCCTCGCGCATGAAGGCAGTGAATTTTTCCGCTGTATCGCCGGCAGGCTGTGCGCCCTGCTCGGCGAAACGCTGCTGCACGTCCGGTGCATCGAGCACCTTGCGCAGGGCGGCGTTGAGGCGGCTGACGACCACCGGCGGCGTGGCCGCCGGCGCCAGCATGCCGTACCAGAGGTAAACCTCCATGCCCTTGATGCCGCGCTCGGCGAACGTGGGCACGTTGGGCAAGAGGGGATTGCGTTTGGCGCCCGCGGCGGCGAGCGCGCGCAGCTTGCCCGACTGAATGTGCGGCAGGAGCGACGGCGCGGCGTCGATCATCACTTGCACGCGGCCGGAGGCGAGGTCCACCACCGCCGGGCCGCTGCCCTTGTAGGGTACATGCAGCATGTCGAACTCTGCGGCCGTCTTCAGCAGTTCGCCGGCCAAGTGCGGCGCACCACCGTTGCCGGAGGAGGCGAAGCTCATTTGTCCGGGCTTCGCTTTGGCCAACGCGATGAATTCCTCGATGCTTGTCGCCGGCAGGGCGGTGTTCACCGTCATGATCAACGGCAGCGTGGAAAGCAGCGTGATCGGCGCGAAGTCCTTGAACGAATCGTAGGGGAGTTTCGTAAACACATAGGGTCCGATGCCATGCGTGGTGATCGAGTTTTGCAGCAGCGTGTAGCCGTCTGGCTCGGCCTGCGCGACAAAGCCAGCGGCGATGGTACCGCTGGCGCCGGCGCGGTTTTCCACCAGCACCGGCACGCCGAGGTGTTGCGATAGTTTGGTGCCGACCACCCGCGCGATGAAGTCGGCAGCGCCGCCCGGCGGCACGGTCACGACGATGCGGATCGGCTTGTTCGGGAAATCATCGCCCGGCGCGGCCTGGACCGCGCCACCAACCACTCCAAACATCGTCACCAACAAACAAGCAGAAAAAAATCGCATCGAATTCCTTTGAAAAAGCATCTGGTTACCGCGAAAATCGGCGTGGCGCGGGTTTCACTCCCGTCTTGCAACCATACAGGTTCCGGTCTTCCCCAACAACATGCGCATCCGGCTGGCAGAAAATTTCCGCGCAGTGTTCTACGCGCCCTTCTATGCGACGCAAGCGCTCGGCTTCTACGAGCAGGAAGGCGTCGAACTGCAGTTGGTCGAATCGCCTGCGCCCGGTGCATCGATCGCCGGTCTTGTGAGCGGTGATATCGACATCACCTGGGGTGGACCGCTACGTGCGATCAAGGATCGTGACGAAAATGCCCTCAGCGGAAACTCGCTGGTGTGTTTTTGTTAGGTGGTGACGCGTGACCCGTTTTTTCTGGTCGGACGCGCCGACGGCGCCATAGTCTCGCCCGATGAGTTTCAGCTCGCCGACCTTCTGCGGCTTCGCCTGGGCTCGGTTAGCGAGGTACCTACGCCATGGCTGTGCCTGCAGCAGGATCTGCGCGATGCCGGCATCGACCCGCATGCGATCGATCGTGTCGGCGACAAGACCATGCCGGCCAACCTGGATGCGCTGCGCGAAGGGCGCCTCGATGTGGTGCAAATGTTCGAGCCCTACGTGTCGATGGCGCTCGACAGCGGGGTTGGCCGCATCCTGCATGCGGCCAGTGCGCGCGGGCCGACCGCCTACACCTGTCTGATCGCCACGCGCGACGGCCTGGAACGCAACCGGCCGGCCTTGCGCGCGGCGGTTCGCGCCACGCAACGCATGCAGGCCTGGCTCACGACCCACGGCGGCGCGGATCTGGCCGCCGTCGTCGCACCGCTTTTTCCGCAGATTGCGCTGGCGCTATTGCAACACGCGCTGGAACGCTACGTGATCGCGGGCATCTGGGCGCGCGAACCATCGATTTCGCGCGCGGGTTTCGTGCGCCTGGCCCAGGGCATGCTCAGCGGCGGCTTCGTGACCAAGCTTCCAAGCTACGAAACCTGCGTTGCCCATCCGTAGTCGGCACGTCGCACTATCGACAGCAACCGCCTTGCACCATCTGAAGCCACGCAGTCGCCTGTCGCATGTGCATCGTGGCTTCCTCAAGTATGCCGACGTACTTGAGAAAGCCGTGGTTCATGCCGGCGCAGCGCAGCAGTTCCGCGCGGCCTCCCGCCTGACGCAGGCGCGCGGCGAATTCTTCCCCTTCGTCGCGCAAAACATCGTACTCGGCCGAGAGAATCAGGGCCGGTGGCAGTCGGGCAAACGAAGGTGCGCGCAAGGGCGAGGCCAGTGGGTTGGCGGCGAGGGTAGCATCCGGCAGGTACTGCGCCCAGTACCAGCGCAGGCAACTGAGTGTCAGCCCGTAGCCGTTCGCGAACGCAGAATGCGTGGCGGTCAATGGGTCGGGATAGGCCGTCACCGGGTAGAACAGCAATTGCCCGCACAAGGGCGGGCCGCCTTCGTCGCGGATTCTCTGCGCGGTGACTGCGGCCAGGCAGCCGCCGGCGCTGTCGCCGGCCAAGACCAAGCGGGCGGCGTCGCACCCCAGTTCGGTCGCGTGTGCCGCCGCCCAGC
>JAYVST010000372.1:0-17499 GCA_043775255.1 Burkholderiales bacterium | reverse complement strand
CTGAAATTCCACGACGGCAGCCGCGTCACCACGAAAGACGTGATTGCCTCGCTCAATCGCTGGATGAAAGGCACGTCCATCGGCAACGTGCTCAATGCGCGCGTCGCCTCGATGACCGCCGTCGACGACTTGACTTTAAGGCTTGTCCTGAAAGAGAAATTCGGCCTGGTCGAGTTCATGCTGGCCGGGCCCGGCGCACCAATTGCAGCGATCATGCGCGAGGCCGATGCCAACCGACCCGACAATGTGGCGCTGACCGCTCCGATCGGCTCAGGCCCCTTCAAGTACAACGTCGCCGAGCGGCGGGCCGGCGCCAAGGTGGTGTTCGAGCGCAATCCGGATTATCCGTCGCGCGCCGAGCCGGCGAACGGCCTGGCGGGCGCGCGTGTCGTCAAATTCGACCGCGTCGAGTGGACCATCATGCCGGACGCCACAACCGCCGCCAACGCGCTGGCAACCGGCGAGGTCGACTTCTGGGACAGCGTCGGCGCCGATCTCGCCCCGTTCCTCAAGAAGCGCAATATAACCTTGCGGCCGCGGGCCTTGCCGACCACCGCCTTCGTGAGGTTCAACTTCCAACTACCGCCCTTCAATGATCCACGCGCGCGGCAGGCCATTGCACTGCTGATCGACCAGCGAGAAATGATGCCGGCGGTCGCCGGCGACGACGGCAAGTGGTCGGTCTGCCACTCGTTCAGCGTGTGCGGCACGGTCTATGGGACCGAAATCGGCTCGGAAGCCTATCGCAAGGTCGACGTAGCGAAAGCCAAGGCACTGCTCGCCTTGGCCGGCTACAAAGGCGAGACCATCATTCTTGTCGGTACGCCGCAGTTGGCTCCAATCAACACGATGACCCAGATCCTCGGGCGCCGCCTGCAAGATGCCGGCCTCAAGGTCGACATTCAGATGACGGATTTTCCCGGCATGCTGCAGCGCATTAACCAGCGCAACAAGCCGATCGGCGAAGGCGGCTACCACCTGTTTGCCTACTATGCCATCGGCGCCTCCTGGTTCCACCCGCTGACCAATGTTTCCGTCGACCTTAATTGCGAAGGCCGGAGTTGGCCCGGCTACCCTTGTGACCCGGCCGGCGAGACCCTGCGTCAGCAGTTCCTCGCCGCCCCAAATGATGCTGCGCGCAAGTCGGCGTTCGAGGCGTTTCAGAAACGCGCCTGGGAGTTTCTGCCTTACGTGCCGGCCGGACAGTTCGACGTCTCCAACGCCTACCGCAGCAACGTGCATGGCGTGGTCGATGATCTGTTCTTGAACTACTGGAACATCGAGAAGCGCTAGCAGCCGAAGAATCGCAAGTCCGACAGGCTGCTCGCCTGGCAGTGGCTCGCCACGGCGCGGACGGCAGCAACCGGCGGCGCCTCGACTGTCAGGGCCGTTCGGATCGATGGTCAACAAAATAGAGGAGCAAAAATGGCTCTACCCGTCCGCGAAGTCAGCAAGGAAGAAATGCTGAAGCGTGTTGCCTTTTTCAAGGACCTCGTTCCCAGCACACGACCGCTCATCGATGCGGTGTTGCCGCAGTTCCAGCGCGAGATTTTCAGCATCATCGGCGGCGGCGTCACCGAGGACGCCGAGGTTCGACCACCGATCGACGCGGTTGAAGGCTTCCATCTGTCGATCGTAAAGTGTGGCCCCGGCAAGGGTACCGGACTGCACAACCACCGCACCGTGGAAGTGTTCATTCCTCTCACCGGCCGCTGGTCGATCCACTGGGGCAATCAGGCCGAGAACGAGGTCATGCTCGGCCCCTACGACGTCGCTTCCGTGCCGATCTCCGTCATGCGCGGGTTCCGCAATGTGAGCGACGGGGAAGGCTTGCTCCTGGTGGTATTGGGTGGCACCGATCCCGGGCAGGTCGATTGGACCGGCGACGTCATGCGTGCGGTCGAGAAAAAGGGTTTCGGGTTCGACGCGAGCGGCAAGATCAGGGAAGTGGCCAAGAGCTGAACCAACAGGATCACGCATCATGGCAAGCGACGATGTCTGCTTCCTGCCCGCCACCGAGTTGGCGGCGCTGATCCGCTCACGCAAGATATCGCCGGTCGAAGTCACCGACACCGTCCTGGCGCGAGCCCACAGGTTGAATCCATCGCTCAACCTGTTCGCCTATCCGATGGACTCGGCAGCGCGCGCGTCCGCTCGCGCGGCCGAGGCGGCGGTGATGGCCGGGGCGGACCTCGGTCCGCTGCACGGCGTTCCCGTCACCATCAAGGACAACGTGCCGATCGCCGGTCTGCCGCTCGGCAACGGCTCGATTGCGATGAAAGACACGATCGCCGGATTCGACGCTGTCGTGACGCAACGGATCAAGGCCGCCGGCGCCGTCATCGTCGGCAAGACCAATCTGCCGGAGTTCGCCCATCGGGTGTTGACCGACAGTCCCGCATACGGCGTCACGCGCAACCCCTGGAGCCTCGACCATACGCCCGGCGGCTCCAGCGGCGGCGCCAGCGCGGCGCTGGCTGCGGGTGTCGCACCACTGGCTGTGGGCACCGATGGCGGCGGCTCCATCCGCGCCCCGGCCTCCTGCACCGGCGTGAGCGGCCTGAAGGCGACGCTCGGCCGGATTCCATTCGAAATCATCCCCGACGGCTTCGCCAACTACGCGTTCGTCGGTCCCATGGCGCGGACCACGGCCGACGTCGCGTTGCTGTTGTCGGTGATGGCCGGTCCGCATACCGACGATCCCTACACCATCGGCGTGCCGCCGCTCGATCTGAGCATGGGTGGACCGCAGAGCCGGCTCCGGATCGGCTGGATCGAGCATTTCGGCCGCTACCGGACCGAGCCGGAGGTCGCGCAATTGACGCTCGCCATGGTCGCCTCGCTGCAGCGCGAGGGCCACGCCGTCGAGCCCGTCGTCGATCCATGTTTCAACGACATCTTCGAAACTTACGTCGTGATCGCCACCACGGCCCATGCGACGCGACTGTCGTCGTTGGTCGAGACCTGGGGCGACCAGCTGACGGCCTCGCTGCGCAAAAGCATCGCGCGCGGCGCCCGCTATTCCGCGGTCGACTGGCAACGGGCGCACGACCGTCGGACGACCCTTTTTCGCTCGGTGCAGCGGCTGTTCGAGCGCTATGACCTGCTGCTGACGCCAACCCTGACGGCGCCGCCCGCGACGCTCGACGCCGACGGTTCGGTAGAGTCGGAGATGTATGCCGAATATGCGGCGCCCCTGTATCCCTTCAACTTGACCGGCCACCCGGCGGCATCCGTGCCGGCCGGCTTCACCCAGAGCGGGCTGCCGGTTGGGCTGCAGATCGTGGCGCCGTGGTTCGCCGAGACCCGCATACTGAAGGTGGCGGCAGAACTGGAAGCTCTGCATCGCTGGAACGAGCGGCGCCCACCGGTTCAGTGAGCGCCTCAGGAAGCGGCAGCATGCTCACGTATATCCTGCGACGCGTGATGGCGACCATCCCCGTGATGGCGGTGGTCGCCTTGTTCGTGTTCTGCCTCCTGTTCTTCGCGCCCGGCGATCCCGCCGCGCTCATAGCCGGCGATCAGGCTACGCCGGACGATATCGAACGGGTCCGGGTCCGACTGG
Organism: Burkholderiales bacterium; assembly: GCA_043775255.1. Lineage (GTDB taxonomy): Bacteria > Pseudomonadota > Gammaproteobacteria > Burkholderiales > JAEUOS01 > JAEUOS01. The sequence continues at coordinate 13,934 of JAYVST010000372.1, read as the reverse complement.
GCCTGGATCGCCCGTTCTTCACGCAATTCGGCGACTGGCTGGGAAGGCTCGCACAAGGCGACCTCGGCAGATCGCTGTTCACAAACCTGCCGGTGTCCGAGATGATCGCGCAACGCATCGAGCCGACACTTTCGCTGATGGCGTTGACACTGACCCTCGCTGTCATGACCGCAGTGCCCCTTGGCGTGGCTGCCGCCTGGTGCACCGGCACCTGGATCGACCGACTGATCATGCTGGTTGCGGTATTCGGCTTCTCGGTGCCTGGCTTCGTCGTCGGCTACGCCTTGGCCTATGTCTTCGCGCTCGAGCTCGACTGGCTTCCGGTGCAGGGCTACACGCAATTCTCGAAGGGGGTGTGGCCGTGGCTGCGCAACCTGATCCTGCCGGCCGTATCGCTCGGGTTTGTCTACGTTGCCCTGATCGCGCGCATCACCCGCGCATCGATGCTCGAGGTGCTGCAACAGGACTATGTTCGAACCGCCAAGGCCAAGGGGCTCGGACTTGGCGGCGTCCTGTTCATTCACGCGCTGAAGAATGCCGCAGTGCCCATCGTCACCGTGATCGGAATCGGCTTTGCCCTGTTGATCGGCGGCGCAGTGGTGACGGAAAGTGTTTTCGCGGTGCCTGGCCTCGGCCGCCTGACGGTCGACGCGATCCTGCGGCGCGATTTGCCCGTCATCCAGGGCGTCGTCCTGATGTTCAGCTTCACCTATGTGCTGGTCAATCTGGCGATCGACATTCTTTACACCTTCATCGATCCGAGGATCCGCTATTGAACGCACCACCTGCAGTGGCTGATCCGGTTGCGGATGGAATCGTTGCTGCGCCGGCACTGCCCGATGTCCTCCTGCCGCGCAAAGCGCATGGCCGCGGCGTCGACTTCGCGGTGCGCTATCCGACCATTGCAATCGGCGGTGGATTGCTTCTCGCTCTGGTGCTCATGGCGACCCTGGCCCCCTACCTTGGAACCCTCGATCCGACAGCGGTGGCGCCGGCGCAACGCACGCGCAACCCCTCGGCGCTCAATTGGTTCGGCACCGATCTGCTCGGCCGCGATCTCTACTCCCGCGTCCTCTATGGCGCCCGGGTCTCGCTGACAGTCGGCTTTTGCGTCGCCATCGGCGCCTCGACGATCGGGCTGGCGATCGGCTTAGTCGCCGGCTTCGTGCGCTGGATCGACAACACGCTGATGCGCGTGATGGACGGGATGATGTCGATCCCGCCGATCTTGGTGGCGATCGCCCTGATGGCGTTGACCCAGGGCAGCGTCACCAACGTCATCATCGCCATCACCCTGGCGGAAATACCGCGTGTATCGCGACTGGTGCGCAGCGTCGTGCTCACACTGCGCGAGCAACCGTTCATCGATGGCGCGATTGTCGCCGGAACGCGAACGCCCATGATCGTGTTGCGCCATATTCTTCCCAATACCTTAGCGCCGATGACCGTACAGGCGACCTACATCTGCGCCAGTGCCATGATCATCGAGGCGATCTTGTCGTTCATCGGCGCCGGCACGCCCTCACACATTCCGTCATGGGGAAATATCATGTCCGACGGGCGGGCGTTGTGGCAGGTCAAGCCCTACATCATGTTCTTCCCTGCGCTGTTTCTGTCGCTCACGGTGCTCGCCGTCAACCTGCTGGGCGACGGACTGCGCGACGCTGTCGATCCGCGCATGGCGAAGAGGATGTGAGCGTGGCCCTGCTCGAGGTAGACAGCCTGCAGATCCACTTCCGCACGCCCGACGGCATCAATCGCGCCGTCGACGGCCTGTCGTTCCGGGTCGAGCAGGGCGAGACGCTGGCGATCGTCGGCGAATCGGGCTGCGGCAAGTCGGTGACCTCCATGGCGCTGTTGCGGCTGATCCCCGATCCGCCCGGCCGCATCGCCGGCTCGATCCGGTTCCTGGGCAGGGACATCCTGAGTCTCGGCGATCGAGAGATGCGCGCGCTGCGCGGCAATGACATATCGATGATCTTCCAGGAGCCGATGTCGAGCCTCAATCCGGTACTGACCATCGGCTGGCAGATCCGCGAGACGCTGCGCCTTCATCAGGGGCTTGATCGCGCCGCCGCCTGGACCCGGGCGGAGGAGATGCTGTCGCTGGTTGGCATACCCGAGCCGCGGCGACGCTTGCGCGACTATCCGCACCAGATGTCCGGCGGCATGCGTCAGCGCGTGATGATCGCCATTGCGCTTGCCTGCAATCCCAAGCTGCTGATCGCCGACGAGCCGACGACCTCGCTCGACGTAACCATCCAGGCACAGATCCTGGATTTGATGCTCGACCTGAAACGCCGTAGCGGGGCGGCCATCATTCTCATCACCCACGACATGGGCGTAGTCGCCGAGGTCGCGGAGCGGGTCGTGGTGATGTATGCCGGCCGCAAGGTGGAGGAGGCGCCGGTGGCAGACTTGTTCCGCACGCCGCGCCATCCCTATACCCGCGGGCTGCTCGGCGCCGTACCGCGGCTGGGCTCTGGCAGCGACGGCGCGGATCGGCGCTTGGTCGAGATTCCCGGACTGGTGCCCCAACTGACGCAGCGTATCGATGGCTGCATCTTCGCCGAGCGCTGCGCGTCTGCGATCGACATCTGCCGCAAGGTCGCCCCAGGCCTGGAAGCCAAGGCGCCGGGCCATCTTGCCGCCTGCCACCTTGCCCGGCGCGAGGCCGGTGCGCCATGAGCACGCCGCTGCTGCAGGTCCGTGACCTGAAAAAATACTTCCCCGTCGCCGGTGGCCTGTTCGGCGCGACGGCCCGGGTCCACGCCGTCGACGGGGTGTCATTTCATATCGACTGTGGCGAGACATTGGCGTTAGTCGGTGAATCGGGTTGCGGAAAGTCCACGGTCGGGCGCGCCGTTCTGCGTCTGTTCGACGTCACCGCAGGTGAGGTTTTGCTCGCGGGCCGGCGCGTCGACAACCTGCCGGCTGACGCGCTGCATCAGGTGCGCCGGCGCGTACAGGTCGTATTCCAGGATCCGTTCGCCAGCCTCAATCCCAGGATGAAGGTGGGCGCGTTGCTGGCCGAACCAATACGCAATTTCGGCCTCGCCACGGCGCGCGAGGACGTTATGGCCCGCGTCGACCGCTTGATTGAAATCGTGCGTTTGCCGCGCCAGGCTATCGACCGCTATCCGCACGAGTTTTCAGGCGGCCAGCGCCAGCGTATCGCCATCGCCCGGGCGCTTGCCGCCGAGCCCGATTTGATCGTCTGCGACGAGGCCGTGTCGGCGCTTGACGTGTCGGTCAAGGCGCAGGTCGTCAACCTTCTGCAAGACCTGCAACGCGACTTCGGGTTGGCGCTGCTGTTCATCAGCCACGACCTGGCGATCGTCGAGCACATGACGCACCGGGTGGCGGTGATGTATCTCGGCCAGATCGTCGAGATCGGACCGAAAGCGCGCATCTTCGGCACGCCCGCGCACCCCTACACGCGCGCGCTGCTGTCGGCCGTGCCGTCGGTGCAGCCGGGCTTGCCGCGCAACCGCATCATCCTGAAGGGCGACGTGCCGAGCCCCATCGACCCGCCGCCAGGCTGCCGCTTCCACACCCGCTGTCCGGTGGCCTTCGACCGCTGTTCGATCGAGGCCCCGCCGCTTCATCAGCGTGCCGCCGGTCATTGGGCAGCTTGTCACCTCGATCAGGCGCCGGCACAAGCCTCGCCCGACTGACCGCCATGGCCCATTGCGGCGTCGACTGGCCTGCCAACCGGTTTGAGCGCCTCGGCGACCAATCGACGCTATGATTGCAGCAAAGAGTCAAGAACCAATTTTGATCGCGGCAAGGGGACAAGAACCATGGGACGAAGCTTTGCGATCACCCTCTGCGTCTGCGTCTGTGCCGTTGCCACATGGGTAGCGTCGGCAACGGCGCAGGAAAGCTTCCCGTCGAAGCCGATTCGCGTCGTCGTCGGCACGGCCGCCGGTGGCAACCTCGATCTGGCCACACGCGACCTGATGCGCGAGATGTCGGTCGTCATCGGCGTGCCGATCATTGTTGAAAATCGTCCCGGCGCGAGCATGCTGGTGGGCACGCAATATGCCGCCAAGGCCGCGCCGGACGGCTACACGCTCCTGGCCGTGTCGAATACCTTCGCGACCGCCCCCAGCCTCCTGAGCACCGCCGGCTACGATCCGGTCAGGGATTTCGAAGGCGTGGGCCAGATGACCGTCTCGCCCCTGATGCTGGTGGTAGCCGGCAACTCGCCGCTGACTTCGATCCAGGACCTGGTGGCGCAGGCGAAGGAGCGTCCGGGGCAGCTTTCCTACGGCTCGGCGGGCATCGGCTCGACTTCGCACATGGCCCCCGCCCTGCTGATGCTGCAGGCGGGGGCGAGCGCGTTGCACGTGCCCTACAAGGGCAACGTACCGGCACTGGTCGATCTGATCGGCGGGCGCGTCACGTTTGTCATCGCCGCGATTTCCGACGTGGCCGAGCGCATCAAGGCCGGCCAGTTTCGCGCGCTCGGCGTGGCCACACTGAAACGCTCGCCGCTCATGCCGGGCGTGCCGGCGATCTCTGAAGCGGGCTATTCCGGTTATGAACTGGTGGCCTTTGGCGGGCTGGCGACGCCGGCGGGAACGCCGCGCGAGGTGCGTGTGCGCCTGCATGCGGCACTCACGCGGGCCATGACGCCGGCCCTGCGCGAACGCTGGGCCGCCAACGGGGTGGAGATCCTGGGCAGCGAGTCGCCCGAACAATTCAGCGCGTTCATCAGGCAGGAAACCGGACGCTATGCAAAACTGGTGAAGGATCTGGGAATCAAGCCCGAGTAGCACTTGCAGCAAGGTCGCGCGACCGCCTGCACCCGCAGGGTCGGCATGTGCGAATTTCAACCAACCCGCCACGGGAGGAATCAACCATGCAAGCTGTCGCCGCAAAGAGGGGAATCAACGCAGGGGCGCCGAAGGGAATCCGCGCCGAAGAATGGAGGCTGCGTTGCGACCTGGCCGCCTGCTACCAGTTGACCGACATGTACGGCATGGCCGACATGGCCGGCACGCACATTTCCGCGCGTGTGCCAGGGCCCGAGCACCATTTCCTGCTCAATCCGTTCGGCATGTTTTTCGACGAGATCACCGCCTCTTCGCTGATCAAGGTGGACCTCGACGGCAAGTTGGTGGGTCCGGGCGACCCGAGCCTGCTCAACCCCGCCGGTTTCGTGATCCACAGCGCTATCCACATGCACGACCCCGACCTCGTGTGCGTCATGCACACCCACGCGCGCGCCATCACCGCCATCGCGATGCAAAAGGAAGGCCTGCTGCCGCTGAGCCAAAAGGCGGTGCTGATGTGGGACGTGCTCAAGTACCACGACTACGAAGGCGCTGCGCTCGATCTCGACGAGCGCGCGCGCATCGTGCGCGACTTGGGCGGCGACGGCCGGGTCGTACTGTTGCGCAACCATGGCGGGCTGACGGTCGGGCTCACCGTGGGCGAGGCGTTTTGCTGGATGTACCGGCTCGACATGGCCTGCAAGTACCAGATCGACGCGTTCGCCGGCAACCGCCAGTTGCACTGGTTGCAGCCGGAAACCGTGCGCCATACCGCGGCGCAGGGCAAGAAAATCCTCGGTCCGGGCGGCTTTGCCGAATGCGGCAAGCTGGAATGGGGCGGACTCTTGCGCAAGCTCGAACGCGAGCGTGGCGCCGGCTATCGCACCTGAACCAGCGCTGTCCTCTTGCGCGAGGCGGGAGACAGCCTGCGCCCGGCCAATCGGCAGCACTGCCGGTTGTGCCGTTTCCCTCTCATACCGGTCGAGGAGGCAGAAGATGTTGATGCGGTCTATCGCATGCGCGACGCTGATCCTGGCAGCGCTTGCGCCATGTGCCTTCGCCCAGGCCCAGCCCTATCCCGCCAAGCCGATCCGCATCGTCATCGGCTATCCTGCGGGAACCACGTTCGACGGCGCCGGCCGCCCCCTCGCGACCGAGCTGTCGGCACGCCTGGGCCAGCCCGTGCTGTTCGACTACAAGCCGGGCGCCAATACCACCATCGGTGCCAAGGCCGTGGTCAATGCGGTCCCCGACGGCTACACCCTGTTCTTCTCCAATGCGATCACCGCACATCCGCTGTTCAACCTGAACAATGCGGTGGACGCCGGCCGTGATCTGGCGCCGGTGTCCATGGTGTCCACGTTGCCCTATTACTTCGTCGCGCGCGCGACGCTGCCTGTGACCTCCCTGCAGGAAATGATCGCCTATGCCAGCACCAATCCCGGCCGGCTCAGGCACGGCACGGCCGTGGCGAGTTGGGACCTGATGATGCAGGTGGTCAAGGACCGCACCGGTATCGCCTCCGAGAGCATTCCCTACAAAGCCGCCGTGCCGGTCACCCTGGCCCTTCTGAACGGCGAGGTGGACTGGGCGGTGTCGTCGGTGCAGGCCTTCCTGCCGCACATCCAGGCCGGCAGCATGCGCGCGCTGTTCATGACCGGTGCGAAGCGTTCCGCGCAACTGCCGAACGTGCCGACCTCTGCCGAAGCCGGCATGCCGGGCTTCGAGCCCGCCGCCATTTTCGGCCTGTGGGCGCCGGCCGGAACGCCGCGCGACATCATCGACCGCTTAAGTAGCGAAGTCGCCGCGGCGGTCAAGCTGGCGCCGGTGGCCGAGCAGATCAGGAAAGGGTCCGGATCGGAGCCGTGGGGCTCGACCGCCGAAGAATTGCGGCGCAGCTTCGATGCCGAAACCAGGTTCTGGGCCGAGGCGGCGCGGCTGGCCAACTACAAGCCGCAATAGGACGCGGCGACCACTGCGCCACGCCGCGACCGTCCGCGCACTGGTGCTTGCGCTCCCCGGCGCGACAGCGCAGACCTACCCGAACCGCCCGCTCGCATTCGCTTACCCCTACCCGCCAGGTTCGGCCAACGGGGTCGCATTGAGGGTCATCGTGCAAGAGGCCGCGAAGCGCCTCGAACAGACCATCAGCCTTGTGGCGACCGGTACTGCAAGGCGCCAATATCAAGCCCGAACCGTAGGCGCCGACCTTGCGCCTCTAAATCACCTGGAACCCGCCAGCACTGCGCGCCGTTGCGCCTCCCTAGCGCCGGCAGTTCGCTGCGGTTTAGCTGGAGGCTTTTTCTTAGCCACCAAATCGCCCAGGCTCTGCAACACGATCTCCGCGCCCTGTTTGGTACGAATCACTACTGACAGCTCGGCACCGGCGGCTCGCACGTAGCGCTGCAACGTAGAGAGCAGCAGATCAGAGCGCTTTTCCATTTGCGCTACCGCCACTTGTCCAACGCCAAGTTCGCGCGCAACTTCGCTTTGCGTTTTACTCATCGCCTTGCGAATCTCGGCTAACGAGTCGGCGTGATCAATCATTTCCCGCGCCATTTGTGCGGCTTTAGCCTCAATTTTGTCGCGCCGCGCTTTCGGCAGGCTGGTTATGATGCTGTCAATACTGCGTCCCATTTTTCTACCTCTTGCTCGTTGTCGCGGCTTTGACATGCCGCAGATGCGAATCAAACCGCCCATCGGCAATTTTGATCAGCCGCTTATAAAACAAATCCTGACTTTTTCCTTGCTTTTCACCCGCAACCAACACGATGGCGGAGCGCTCAGGGTCAAACGCAAATGCCGCCCGCCAGACTTCCCGGCCGTCGTGCGCCGTGAAGCGCAACTCCTTCATGTTCGCGTGCTTTGAACCACTCAAGGTATCGACGTGTGGGCGTCCGGCTTTAGGGCCGGCCGACTCAACCGCTCTGGCGGCTTCCAACAAGCCGTCCTGGACCTCTTGATCCAAACGCTCAAACTCGGAGTCGAATTCATCGTGAAGGAAAACAGCCCAATTCACGAAATCTCGCCTGCAGTTGACATCATCTTAAGATGATATCACGTTAAGGTGATTTAAATGTCGCTTGCTCGACGGCGCCACACAAAACAGGCTTGATCGCCTTTTTGTTTTGTCTCCAAACAGATTGTTGTGTCGTATCGTGTAGCCGGTCGTCACGCGCTCGCCCACGTCGAATCTGCTCGAGTTCGCGCAGAACACCGAGGCGCATATCGTGCTCTCGACCAACGTGCGCGCTTTGTACTCGCGTGTTGAAACCCCGCAATTCTGCAAGGGCTGCGCCGTGATTATCGGCTTGCAGATGTTCGATGGCGTGGGTTTCGCCACGGCGCTGACGAAGAGATGAGCGTGATTCCGACAACGGGCTACCGGGGCTAAGCGGGACTCAAGGGCGGCGAAGCCCGCAAGCGTGCCGTCACCCTCGTCCCGCGCGTTGGCGCGGCGGCCAATCCAAGCGGATTGCCGGGGGGTCCTTGAAGATCATCGCCACACCAACGCAACCTTCAAGAACGTTCGGGACAACGCCGGGCCGCCCTGCGGCGGTTCGGCGCAGCGAACCCGTCAGACGCCGGGGATCGTGCCCTTCGGCAGGCTCATGCAGTAGGTGGCGATCTCGCCCGGCGTGGTGAGCCATATATCGTCCCGATGTGCCAGGATGTGCCGGATCGCTTCTCGCAAGGGCCGCCGGCGGAATGGCTGTCCGACGATGAAACTGTGCAGCAAGATGCCGCACACCAGCGACTGCTTGCGCGACTGCTCCAGCATCTCGTCGAACTGGTCGATCACGATCGCCTTGAACTCGCGCGCGGTATGGTTGCGAAACACCATCGTCGGCGAGTCGTTCACTTCCAGCGGGTAAGGAATCTGCAGGATCGGACCGGAACGAGTGCGAAACCAGAACGGCTGGTCGTCGCAGGGCCAATCGAGCAGATACTCGTAGCCGGCTTCCTTGAGCAGGTCCGGCGTGACGTAGGTTTCCGCCATTCAGGGCCCCATCCAGCCGCGCGGCGCCTTGCCGGAAATCCTCACCAAGGTCGGCGTGCATTCTTCGATCATGCGCTTTTCGCCCTCCTCCCACATCTCGCTCTGGCGCTCGGAGTTGGACCGGCCGTGACCGATGAGTTCGTCGCCGCGCTTCTCGATGCGCTGGTAAATATCGGGATGGTATTGCAGCACCGTCGAGTTGGTGTTGTGCGACATCGGCACGCCCAGTTCGTCCATCATGTCGAAGATGCGCCACAGGCCCATTCGATTGCCATACTCGCGTCAGGCGTAGTTGCGCTGATTGGGCGGCGGCAATTCCATAAGCAAGCGACGACCCCATGCCGGTGCCGAACGCGAAGTACTCGATGTTGTTGCCGAAGTACACCGCCGGCCACTTGCCGCCCGGCCAGGCATAGTCCGGGCGCTGGTCGATCGGAATGTTGTCGAATCTCGCGTGGGTTGGAAGTTTCATGGTTCGTCCTCCGCATTCGGGCGCTCGACAAGGCAATTGCCGAGCCGTCGGTTTGCGACATCGGCTGCGGGTTCGACGCGCTGTTCCGCCGAGCGCCCGCAGAGTGCAAAAGATGCCAATTGCAGACTAAGCGGGTCTACAATATTCTTCAAGTCGATTTGAAGAATTTTTAGTATTCATTTTTTGGATATCAAGCCTTTTCGATAGCAAGCCTTGAGCGAAACACCCGACCTCAATCTCCTGCTGGTGTTCGAAGCCATGCTGCGCCATGCCAGCGTAACGCGGGCGGCTGCGCATGTGGGTTTGACGCAGTCTGCCTTGAGCAGTGCGCTGGGCCGCCTGCGCAAGCAGTTCGGCGATCAGTTGTTCATCAACACCCGCTCGGGCATGTTGCCGACGCCGCGCGCGCTGGAGTTGGCGCCGCCCCTGACCGAGGCCTTGGCCCTGATACGCAACGCCATGGCGGCCAGCAGCGCATTCGATGCGCGCACCTCCACACGCAACCTGCGTGTCTACATGACCGACGTGGGCGAGATGGTGCTCCTGCCCGCCTTGATGCGCCATCTCGACACGGAAGGACCGGCCATGCGCCTTGAGACCGCGCAGTTGCCGTCCGCCGAACTGGCTGCGCGCTTGGAGAACAACGACATCGATCTGGCCATCGGTTACCTGCCGCAGTTGCCGGAGAAGATCCGCCGCGCGCGCCTGTTCCAGGAACACTATGTGTGCATGACCCGGCGCGACCATCCGGCCGGCCTCGATGCGCCGATCACCGAGGCGCAGTTCCTCGCGTCACGCCACATCCTGATCGCCTCGATGGGATCGGGCCACCAGACCCTTGAGCGCACCCTCGCACGGCATGGCGTGCAGGACAATGTCGCCCTGCGCGTGCCGCATTTCGTGGTGGTGTCGATGATCGTCGCCGGCACCGATCTGGTGGTGAGCCTGCCCAGCCGCGCTGCCGATGCATCGACCAAGCTGGTGGAGGTGAAGGTGCACCCGTTGCCGATTCCCATCCCCAGCTTCGATGTGATGATGTACTGGCATGAGCGGGTGGACAATGACCCGGCCAACCAGTGGCTGCGCCGCGTCGTGCAGGAATTGTTCGGCGACCAGGCCGGCGCGCCACGGACCACCGCATGAACACCGAGCAGATCCCGGTATTCCTGCTCACGGGTTTTCTGGGCAGCGGCAAGACCTCGCTTTTGAAGGCGGCGCTGACCACCCCCGCCCTGGCCAACACCGCGGTGGTGGTGAACGAGCTGGGTGAAATCGGGCTCGACCACCTGATCCTGTCCACTGCGGTGGACAACGTGGTGCTGCTCGACGCCGGGTGCCTGTGCTGCGTCAATACCGGCGCTTTGCACGAGACCCTGGCCGACCTGACCGCGCGTCGCGCAAGCGGCGCGTTGCCACCTTTCGAACGGGTGATCATCGAAACCAGCGGCGCGGCTGATCTGGCGCCCCTCTTGAACGTGTTGCTGGGCCATCCGCTGGTGACCCGAAATTACGTTCTGGAGGCCACGGTCTGCGTGATCGATGCGCAGCATTTTCTGGCCGCGCGCGCCACCTATCCCGAACCGGACAAGCAGGCGGCCATCGCCGAGCGCATTGTGGTGTCCAAGACCGACCTGGCCGACCCCGCCCCAACCATGGACTTCATCAGGCGGCTCAACCCGGCGGCCGAAGTGTTTCTGCGCGCACCGGCGGTGGAGGCTTTTTTCCCCTGCGCGCACAAGGTGCGGCACGCGCCTTCAATTGCTTCGCTCGGCCCGCTGCGTCTGCGCGCCCACGCAAGCGGCATCCGCGCGCTTTCGTTTCGCCCGGCCACGGTCACCTGGGCCGGATGGTCGGCGTGGTCACGACTGGTGGCGAAGGCGTTCGGCGCGCGCCTGATCCGCGTCAAGGGCCTGGTGCGCATGGACGAGAGCGGCGAAGTGGTTTTCGTGCAGGGCGTGCAGGGCGTGTTCCACGCGCCGCAGCGCTTTCGCGACTGGCCCGACGCCGACCACGGCAACCGCTTGGTGTGCATCACGCGCGACCTCGAAGACGACGACATCGCCTGCACCCTGCCCGCGCTCGCGACCGAACCCGGCGCCCAGGCGCACTATGAGCTGCATGATTTCAAGAGTCCGAACCCAGACTCTGTTCAGGAGGCAAAACAATGAGCGATTTCGTATTGCGCGGCGGCACGGTGGTGTTTCCGGATCGCGCGCCGGCGCGCGAGGACATCATGGTCAAGGGCGGCAAGATCGAGGCCTTGCTCGCGCCCGGCGCGGCCGTGCCGAGCGGCATGCCGGAACAGTCGGTCGCCGGGCTCCACGTGTTCCCGGGCCTGATCGACGCGCATGTGCATTTCGGCTTCGGCGAGAAGATCACCGAATACACCCACGAAACCGTGTACGCGGCGCAGGGCGGCATCGCCACCGTCCTCGGCTACTTCTTGAACAACGAGGCCTATTCCGAGGTCTACAAGCGCGAGCAGGAATACGCGCGCGCGCGCTGCCACGTGGACTACGGCTTCCACTTTTCCACCGCCAACGAGATGCACATCCGGGAACTCGGCAGCTACATCACCGACTACGGCGTTACCTCGTTCAAGTACTTCATGAATTTCAAGGGCGAGGAAGGCCGTTACCTCGGGCTCGACGGCACCGACGACGGCTTTTTCTTCGAGCTGCTGGGCCAATCCGCGCGCGTCGGCCGGCCGATGATCGTATGCCACACCGAGAACATCGAGATCGTCAACCGCACCCGGCAAAAGGTGCAGGCCGCTGGCGGCAGCACCTTGAAAGATTGGGCCGCCTGCAAGCCCGCCATCACCGAAGCGGAACCCGCGATCCGCGCCATGTACTTCGCCGAACGCACCGGCGCCCGGGTCTACTTCCCGCACATTTCCTCGCGCCTGGCTTTGGATGAAGTGCGCAAGTGGCGCAAGCGCTACGACCAGGTGTGGATCGAGACCTGCCCGCACTACCTGACCCACACCGAAGATTCGGACCTGGTCGGCATCGGCAAGGCCAACCCGCCCTTTCGCACCAAGGACGATCAGGATGCGCTGTGGGAAGGCGTGGCCGACGGCGCCATCGATATCGTCGCCTCGGACCATTCGGCGCGCCGCCGTGTCGCCAAGGACAAGCCGCTGTGGCTGGCCGCGCAAGGCTTTCCGGGCATCGCCACGATTCTGCCGGTACTGCTCTCCGAGGGCTACCACAAGCGCGGCCTGTCGCTCGAGCGCATCTGCCAGGTGCTGGCCTCCGGGCCGGCGCGTGTGTTCGATCTGGCGCCGGTCAAGGGCCGCATCGATGTTGGGTCGGATGCCGATTTCACCGTGGTCGATCTGAATCGCGAGCGCAAGGTGGTGCCGGCCGAACTGGGTTCGTATGCCGACTACAGCCTGTACGAGAACCAGGTACTCAAAGGCTGGCCGGTGCAGACCATCGTGCGCGGTGTGACGGTGATGAACGATGGAAAGATCGTCGGGCCCGGCGGGCATGGCAAGTACCTGTGGCGACGGCTCGGGCAGGCGCCGGTGCAGGACAGAGTTTGAACGACTTGTGCCACGGTCCTGGACCGTCTTGTGATCCGCATCGCCAATGCATGCTGGGAACCCATTGCCATGGAGATTGAATTATGAAAACCGTAAGAGCCACAGAACAGATCGATGAACCTGTGACCGCAGCGGTGCTGAAGCAAGCAATACAAAATGGTCGCACGGGCCGGCAAGGCGTGCGCGCGACCGCAGTGCAATACCTACCGGCGCTTAAATCGCTGCTGATTGGCTTCGGTGACTACAGTGCCCTGGCATTGCCGATAAGGAACTACCCGGAACTGGCAGCGTTGAGTGTGCGCGAACTAAAACGATTGGCCTTGGGCTTCGGTGGGTCCGCACTTTGCCTGAAAGAGCGTGACATGCATGTGTCGATCGCCGGGTTGGTTTCGGCAAGCAAGCCCTTGATGGATATGGCGGCCACTGTGATAGCGGCACGCAATGGGCGTCGCGCCAGTCCCGCCAAGGTTCAGGCCGCACGCGAAAATGGCCTGAAGGGCGGCCGGCCGCGCAAGTCATTGGTTGCTGGCAAAGTGGCCTTGCGTACTACCTGGTGCGTGTCAAAAGTACGCCAGATCAGCACGTCGCAGCAGCACCCAAGGCTTCTTGCCATGCCGCGCCGATCAACGCGCGGCGCGCCGCGCGCGCCGCCAGGTCGCCGGCGGATGGCCCGTCAGTCGCTTGAAGGCTCGCGAAAACGCCGCCTCGGAGTCGTAGCCGACCTCCTGCGCGATGGTCGCAACGTTGGCGGTGCCGCTGCCGAGCAGATTGGCGCCGATCTGCATGCGCCAGTTGGCAAGGTATTGCATTGGCGGTATGCCCACCAACGCGACGAAGCGCTCATGCAACGCCGAGCGCGACAAGCCGATCTCGCGCCCCAGTTCATCGACCGTCCAGGAACGCGCAGGCTCTTCGTGCATGCGCGCGATCGCGCGGCCGATCTGACGATCGCGCAACGCGGCCAGCCAGCCGCTGCCACCTTCTTCGGGTAGTGATTCGAGGTGGCGCCGTGCCGCATCGACGAAAACCATCTCGCTGACACGTTCGAGCACCGCCGCGCTGCCGGCGCGCCGACTGCGCGATTCCTCCACCGCCTGACCCAGCATCGGCGCGACCCACGCGCCGACTCCG
>JAYVST010000371.1:0-8825 GCA_043775255.1 Burkholderiales bacterium | reverse complement strand
CCACGCCGGAGATCCTCGGTGCGGCGCCGGCTATGCAGGAAGTGTTCCGCGCCATCGGACGGCTGGCGCAATCGCATGCGACCGTGCTCATCAACGGCGAATCGGGCAGCGGCAAGGAATTGGTGGCGCGCGCCCTGCATCGCCACAGCCCGCGCGCGAGCAAGCCATTCATCGCCATCAATACGGCAGCGATTCCGAAGGACCTGCTGGAATCTGAGCTGTTCGGACACGAGCGGGGCGCTTTTACCGGGGCGCAGACCATGCGTCGCGGTCGCTTCGAGCAGGCCGAGACCGGCACGCTGTTTCTCGACGAGATCGGCGACATGCCGGCGGAACTGCAGACCCGCCTGCTGCGGGTCCTGTCCGACGGCCAGTTCTATCGGGTTGGCGGGCACCAGCCGATCAAGGCGAATGTACGCGTAATCGCCGCCACCCATCAAGACCTGGAACGCCGGGTCAAGGACGGCCTGTTCCGCGAAGACCTGTTCCATCGCCTGAACGTGATTCGCTTACGCCTGCCCTCGCTGACCGACCGGCGCGAAGACATTCCCCTCCTCGCGAAACATTTCCTGGCCAAGAGCGCGCGTGAACTGGGGGTCGAGGCCAAACGGATTTCGGAAGCGGCGCTGAAGTATCTGGCCACACTCGACTGGCCGGGCAACGTGCGCCAGCTCGAAAATGTCAGCCACTGGCTCACCGTCATGGCGCCTGCGCAAACCATCGAGGTCGCCGACCTCCCGACCGACTTGCGCGAACTGCGCGCCGAAGGCGCTGCGGTAGCGGTCACCGATTGGGTAAAGGCGCTGGAGCAGGAAGTGACGCGGCGCTTAGCTGCCGGCGAGAGCGCGATCGGCGACGAACTCACGCGTCAATTCGAAAGCACGCTGATCCGGAACGCGCTCAAGCACACCGGCGGGCGCCGCATCGAAGCAGCCAACCTGCTGGGCATGGGACGCAACACCATAACGCGCAAGATCAGCGAACTGAAAATCGAGGAACGCGGAGACTGAGGGCCGGTGAAGGTTTCAATCGAGGAACGCGGAGACTGCGGGCCGGTGAGGGATTCGTAGCGAGCGCTCCGAGGTCGGGTCGAGCAGTACAGCCGTACCGTCTTACGGCGCAGCGGGAGCGCTTGCCGAGACCGCTCGCGCGCTTACGGGCCCGAGAGCAGGCCGCGCAGTTGAAATAGTCTTAGGCGCTAAAGTCGCCGGCTAAGCGGGTTCGGTCATGCGCTTCAGCTGCGCCCGGTGCTGCCGAAGCCTCCTGCGCCGCGCGCGCTGGCGGAAAAGTCCGACACAACCTCGAACTCGACCTGGGCCACCGGGACAATCACCATTTGGGCGATCCGGTCCATCGGTTGCAAGGTGAAATCGGCGTCGCCGCGATTCCACATGGCACACATCAACGGCCCCTGATAGTCGGAGTCGATCAGGCCGACCAGATTGCCCAGCACGATGCCGTTTTTCGATCCCAGGCCCGAACGAGGCAGTATGAGCGCCGCGTAGCCGGGGTCGGCAATGTGAATCGACAGGCCCGTGGACACCATTCTTGTCTGGCCGGGCGCCAGTGTGAGCGGGGCATCGATGGCCGCGTGCAAATCCAGACCGGCACTGCCGGAAGTCGCGTAGGCGGGCAGGTTTCCGGCCAGGCGCAGGTCGAGCAACTTGACGGCGATCTTTTTCATCGGTGGCGAAGGCGCAGGAATAGAATCCGCGAGTTTACCGATCAGGAGCACGACATGAACATCGTCATTCCGGACGACTATCAGGATTGCATTCGCCACCTTGCCTGTTTCACCCGGCTCGCGGGGCATCGAGTGACCATCTACAACGACTCGAGCGCCGACGAATCCGAGTTGGCACGCCGCTTCGCCGATGCCGACGCCCTGGTGCTGATCCGTGAGCGCACGCGCATCACACCGACCTTGCTCGACCGCCTGCCGCGCCTGTCGATCATCAGCCAGACCGGCCGGGTGTCGAACCATATCAACGTGGCCGATTGCAGCGCGCGCGGCGTCGCAGTGGCCGAGGGCCGTGGCGATCCGGGTCCAACGGCGGAGTTGGCCTGGGCGCTGGTTTTGTCGGCAATGCGTCATGTGCCCCAGGAGGTCGCGCGCCTGAAGGGTGGCCAATGGCAGGGTTCGCTCGGCAGGCAATTGCGCGGACGCACCCTTGGGGTGTGGAGCTATGGACGTATCGGCAAGATGGTGGCGGGCTATGGGCGGGCGTTCGGCATGAAGGTGTGGGTATGGGGTCGCGTGGGTTCGATCGCCGACGCGCGTGCCGATGGATTCGAGACGGCGCCCTCTCGCGCGGCTTTTTTGTCCGGCAGCGACGTCATCAGTCTGCATGTTCGCCTCAATGGCGAGACGCGCGGCATGGTCGGCGCAGGCGACCTCGCGCTGATGAAACCCGACAGCCTGCTGGTCAATACGAGCCGGGCCGAACTGGTGGCAACAGGCGCGCTGGAGAACGCACTGATGGCGGGCCGCCCCGGCTTCGCGGCGGTGGACGTGTTCGAAGATGAGCCGGTGCTGGGGGCGCGCCATCCGTTGCTGGCCCTGCCGAATGCCGTGTGTACGCCGCACCTGGGCTATGTTGAACGCGACAACTATGAGCTCTATCTTGGGACGGCATTTGACAACCTGCTCGCCTTTGCCGCCGGCGCGCCGACGAATCTGGCGGACCCTGGCGTCAGCCTGAAGGCGTGACCTTTTACTGATGAATCGCGTCGAAGTACATGCGCTCGAATTCGCCATGCCGGCTGGCGACGGCGCCCAGGCGCAGGCGCAGCGATGCGGATCCGTCGATGAATTCAATCACGTTTCCCTCGCGCGCCCAGCCGGCCGGCAGCAGGACCGTCGCCTGGTCGGTGTAGCCGCGCAGCGGCGTCAATGCACCGGTCTTGTTGAGCATTTCCTCGTCAATCGAAGGCAGAGACGTGGCAAGGCCCATCGGGTTGGATGGGCCCGCCGGGGCAGCGGCGCCCGGCGCTTCGCGTATGCCGGCCTTGGCGCGGCGGAAATTATCCAGGATAAGTGCTGCCGTACTGGGTGATTTGCCGGCGGCGCTCATGATGGTCGACGCGTCGGAATAGCGGGCGGCGCCGGCGCGTGCAAGGCCGGGCAGCATTTCAAGCCCCACTTCGATGCGGCCGTCGCTGGTCTGCTCGGCCCAGCGGATCTCGCCGATCATGGCGGTGCCCTGGGCGCCGTGGCGGATGGCCGCCAATTGGCCGCGTCGCACCTTCATCGCGCCGGCATTGATGCCGCGCTGCATGGACAAGCCGGTGGCGCTTTCCTCCATGAGCTGCCAGCAGTCGAGCAACTCGAGCATCTGTTGCCATGTTTCAGGCGTGTGCGACTGGTCCTTGAACGGCGCCCCCGACCCGTCGAGAAATATGTTGGCGACTTCGACGTGACTGTAAACCTTTGGGGCCGGTGGCGGCGCGTAAGGCCGGCGCTTCATCAGGCCATACATCAGCTCCGGATCGACAGCGAAGAAAATCGCTTCCATGCGGTGACGGCGCGGGAAGCGGCGCAGATTGGTGCGCGAGCACCATGCCGCATACAGCTTGCCCAGCAAAGGGCGCAACACCGCCGCGCCCGGCGTGGGCGTCAACAACGGGGTCTCGAACATCTTGCCGCGATTGAGATCCGCCAGTCGGCCGCCGATCGATTTGGCAAGAGCCGCAATGTCGAGGGTGTGCTCAAGGCGTCCAAGTTTCACGGTGCGTAGCTTCGCAGCCGGATCCGTCGGCGCCTTGCCGCCCGATTCGGCCCCGCCGTCGATGCCGCGATAGGCCATTTCGATCTTGCGGTCGAAAGCGACGGCGAACTGACGCGCATACTCCAGCTCGCGTGCGGCGAGCGAACGGGCGCCGCACAGATGCAGCAGGATGCCGCGCATGTAGGTGGCAGCGACGGTAGTGCGCCCGTCCGGATGAAGCGAATCACGCACCGGCTGGTCGAGCAGGCCGGCACGCCCGGCGCTCACCAGCACATTTTGTGCGATGTTCCACAGGTCGTCCGGGATATGCTGACGCGCGCGTAGGTACTCCGTCATTCCCTGCACTGCCCAGAAAATGGTGCGCTGATGCACCAGCGGCGCGAGTTTCCCGTATTCGCCCGCGTCGGCCAGGGAAATCGCCACCCCCGCCGCGATCGCGTCGGCAAACGTACGCGAGAGCCGTGTCGCGCAAGCCAGCAACGCGAGTTGCTGCGGACTCAATGGGAGCAGCTTGTCGGCATAGCGCAGGCTCAGCGCCTCCTGAGCCTGGAGTGCGGGATGCCGCAGCGCTTCGAGCACCTTCAGGGCATTCATGCCGCCGTGGTCGGGAATCTCTTCCAGTGCTGCGGAGATCGCGTTGGCCACGGCGACTGGATCGGCCGCCGGCAAGGTGGTCAGCCAGACACGGCAGGTTTCCGGGCTGAGCAACGGTTTGAAGGATGTGCTGGTGACAGCGCTCATGTGTTTTGATTCAATACGATGAACGATCTATATCGGGTGCGTGCGGCCCGGCTGGGCAACGCTACGCCACTTTGAGAACGAGCTTGCCGAAGTTGCGCCCGGAGAACAGCATGTTGAGGGCATCGGGAAACTTGTCCAGTCCTTCGACCACGTCCTCGCGCGAATGAAACTTGCCTTCGCGCATCCATTGGGCGATCGCTACGACGGCCTCGCCATAGCGATCGGCCCAGTCGAACACCACGATACCTTCCATGCGCGCCCGGTTGACCAGGAGCGAAAGATAGTTGGAAGGCCCCTTGACTGCGGCGGTGTTGTTGTACTGTGAAATCGCACCGCAAATCACGATGCGGGCGCGTCGGTTGATGCGCGCGAGTACCGTGTCCAGAATGTCGCCGCCGACGTTGTCGAAATAGACGTCCACACCACTTGCACAGAATTGTTTGAGGCCCTCGCGCACGCTGCCTGCCTTGTAGTCAATGCAGGCATCGAAGCCGAGCTCCCGCACCACGAAATCGCATTTTTCCGTTCCCCCGGCGATCCCGACCACCCGGCAGCCCCTGATTTTCGCCACCTGTCCGACGGTTTGTCCGACCGCCCCGGCGGCGCCCGAGACAACCACGGTTTCGCCCGCCGCCGGCTGGCCGACTTCAAGCAGCCCGAAATATCCGGTCATGCCGGGCATCCCAAGCGCATTGAGCCATTGCGGCAAGGTGCCGGCGGCAAGATCGATTTTGGCAAGTGCGGTGCGGGCGATGTCGGCCGCAGCAATCGTGCAATAGGACTGGACTCCGAAGCCGCCGCTGACATGGTCGCCTACCTTGAATCCGGCAAGGTTCGATTCGATCACCTGACCGACGCCGCCGGCACGCATGATCTTGCCCAAGCCAACCGGCGGGATGTAGCTCTTGCCCTCGTTCATCCAGCCGCGCATGGCCGGGTCCAGCGACAGATAAAGCACCTTGACGGTCAGGCCGTCGGCTTGCGCGGCGGTGACGGGTTCGGATACAAAGCTCCAGTCGCTCGCCTTGGGCAATCCGACCGGGCGGGCAGCCAGTCTGATCTGGTGGTTGGTCAAGGCGGCGGGGTCTGCCATGGCTGCCATAGGACTTTGCGTTCGAAAACAGGGAACCTTCAATCTTACGCTTCTGGACTGCGCGAGGTTTCCGGCGATTTGGCCCGCCTGTGCGGAAATGCGCACTGACGAGAAAAAAGCTCGATCCGGCACCCGCTACAGGTCCGCAGATGACCGACGATGGGTCGAGCAGGGACACGCGCGCAGGGGGCGAAGCGCCGTTCTTCTATCCAGAACTGCCAAATTCATGACGAAAACATGCCTCCGGCGCGGCCGTCATGCTCTTTGGCAACGATCGTTAGGCCGAATCGAGCATGTCCGCCAAATGGGCGATGATGTCTCGTGCGAGGTCCGACTTGGAGCCGCGCGGCAACGGATGACTGCCGCGATCGTCGATCAGGGTGATTTCGTTGTCGTCACGGCCGAAGGCATCCTGCGCGCGGTTGGCCACCAGGAGCGGGATGCCCTTGCGCCGCCGCTTGGCCTCCGCGTTCTCGAGCACATCGTGCGACTCTGCGGCGAAACCCACGCAGAAGGGCGCGTCGGGCAATAGCGCGACCCATTTGAGGATGTCGGGATTTTCGGCGAGTTCGAGCGTCAGGCCGGGATGGTGTTCGCGCTTTTTCAGCTTTTTCTCGCTGTATTCCTTGACGTAGTAGTCGGCCACCGCCGCAACGGCGACGAACACCTGCGCGCCGGCGATCTGCGCCTTCACCGCAGCGAACATCTCGCGTGCGGTCTTTACGCCGATGCGCGTGACGCCGGCCGGGGCAGGCAGGGCCGTCGGCCCTGAAATCAGGCATACCGTGGCGCCCGCGTCGGCGGCCGCCTGCGCCACCGCGTAGCCCATCTTGCCGCTTGACGTGTTGGTGATCACGCGCACCGGGTCGATCGGCTCTTCGGTCGGTCCTGCGGTGATGAGGAAGCGTTTTCCGGTGAGGAGTTTCGGCGCGAACAGGGCCGCGACATGGGCGAACAATTGTCCAGGTTCAAGCATGCGGCCATCGCCGGTTTCGCCACAGGCCTGATCGCCGTTACCGGGGCCGAGCAGGGCAATGCCGTCCTCGGCAAGGCGTGCCGCGTTGCGCCGCGTTGCCGGCTGTTGCCACATTTCAACGTTCATCGCCGGTGCGACCAGTAGGGGACTGCCGGGTTGCCGCGCCAGGCACAGGGTGGACAACAGGTCGTCGGCAAAGCCATTGGCAAGCTTGGCCATGAAGTCCGCGCTGGCCGGCGCGATGACGATGCCGGCTACCCCGCGGGAAAGCTCGATGTGGGCCATGCCCTTCGGGTCGCGCGCATCCCATAGATCGGTCCAGACTGGCCGGCCAGCGAGTGCCTGGAAGGTGGCAGGCGCGACGAAGCGGGTGGCGGCCGCGGTCATAACCACATCGACGGCGATGCCCGCCTTTACGCACAGGCGCACCAGTTCGCAACTCTTGTAGGCGGCGATGCCACCGGTAATGCCAAGGATCAGCCGTTTGTTCATCGGATGCAAAAGCGATTTGTCGCGAACCGGTCAAGCGGCCTATGGAAAAAGACGGCAACCATCAGCGGCGGTCTTCGAGGCCGGTTAACAGCGCGACGGGAGACGCAGTGTACGGGAACATCGACGCGGCCGCCCGGTCAGGCCGCTCGGTCGGGCGACACGGTCGGGCGGCACGGTCGGGCGGAAACGTCAGGCGGCACAGTCAGGCGACACAGTCAGGCCGCGCGTGGGCGGAAGCTGTCCAGGATCAAGAGGCCGGCCCCCAACGTGATCGCGGAATCAGCCACATTGAAAGCCCAGAAATGCCAGCCGGCGAAATGAAAATCGAGGAAATCGACCACATGACCGTAGGCGACACGGTCGATCAGATTGCCGACCGCGCCGGCCGCGATGAAAGCGAGTCCCCAGCAGAACAGTATCTCGGTACGGTGCCGGCGCATCATCCAGATGATGACCGACATCGCCAGCGCGGTCACGCCGATGAAGAACTCGCGCTGCCAGCCGGACGCGCCGGAAAGAAAGCTAAAGGCGGCGCCCTTGTTGTGCACCAGAACCAGATTGAAAAAGCCGGTCATCTGCACCGACTCGCCGTAACGCAGCGCAGCGGTGATCGCATGCTTGCTCCACTGGTCGAGGATGACGACCACAACGCCCAGCCCGGCGGCCAGGCGCCAATTGAAAGTGCGTGGCGTCACGCGAACCGCCTCGACTCCTCGTCGCCGGCGAGGCTTGCGACACAGCGTCCGCAAATATCCGGCTGCGCCGGATCGATACCGACGTCGGCGCGATAGTGCCAGCAGCGTTCGCATTTGGCATGGCCGGAGGCTGTGACCACGACTTTTTCGTGCGCGGGATCGGCGGCTTGGGTCAAGCGTGCTGCCGAGGTGATCAGCACGAAGCGCAGGTCATCCCCAAGCGATTCCAACAGGTCGAAGCGCGCGCCGCCGGCCGCGATGTCGACCTCGGCTTGCAAGGAAGACCCGATGGACTTGGCCGCCCGCGCGTCTTCAAGCACTTTTTGCACTTCGGAGCGGGCTGCGCGCAAGGCCGTCCAGCGCTCGATCAGTGCCGGCCCGTCTTCGATCTCGGGATAGGTATGGTAGGTCTCGGTGAAGATCGTGGCCGAGCCCGGCTGGAACACGCACCAGGCTTCCTCGGCGGTGAACGAAAGGATCGGCGCCATCAGGCGCAACAGGCCCTGGGTGATGTGCCACAAGGCATTCTGTGCGGACCGGCGCGCGCGGCTGTTGCGCGCGGTGGTGTAGAGACGGTCCTTGAGAATATCGAGGTAGAAGCCACCCAGGTCCTCCGAACAGAAAGTTTGCAGTTTCGGGGTCGCCTGGTGGAATTCATAGCGCGCGTAGTCCTCCAGCACGGCGGCCTGGAAGAGGGCGGCGCGTGCCACCGCATAGCGGTCGATCTGCAGCCACTGCGCAACCGGCACGGCGTCTTTCACGGGGTCGAAGTCGCTGGTGTTGGCGAGCAGAAAGCGCAAGGTGTTGCGAATGCGCCGGTAGGCTTCGACCACGCGCTTCAAGATTTCGTCGGAGATCGAGAGTTCGCCTGAATAATCGGTCGAGGCCACCCACAGGCGCAGGATTTCTGCGCCCAGGGTGTCGCTCACTTTTTGCGGGGCGATCACGTTGCCGACCGACTTGCTCATCTTGCGGCCCTGGCCGTCGACGACGAAGCCGTGGGTCAGAAGGCCCTCGTAAGGCGCGCGGCCGTTGACCATGCAGGAAATCAGGAGCGAGGAGTGGAACCACCCGCGGTGCTGGTCGCTGCCCTCGAGGTA
>JAYVST010000370.1:0-5612 GCA_043775255.1 Burkholderiales bacterium | reverse complement strand
CGCAGCCAGCGCGGCAGCACCGCGCGCGGCATGGCCACGGCGCCACACATGTAGCGCGACCCATAGTCGCTCCAGCGCAACGCGGCGCAGGCGCCGGTGCGTCTGCCGGACAACACCATGCCCAGCGGGCACGGCTCGGTTGCGCAGCAGACGCCGCAGCCGTTGCACGGAACACCCAGCTGCGGTTTGAGCGGCGCCTGCGAATGAAGGTGGATCACCTGCCAGGAGGATGGCATCGCGCGGCGGGATGTTCTAGCGCGCAGTCAACGGCTTCAGATAGCCGGTCAATACCGCCGCGATCTCGTCTTCCAGTGGATAGCCCGGCAGGCGGTGCGCGAACAGGATGGTTCGCTGCAACAGCGCTTCGAGCACGGTTTCCGCAGTAAAGGCGGCGTGCTCGAGCCGCAGCGGATCGGCGATCAGGTGCGCCAGTGCATCGCGCAGCAGAAGGGCGGCGGAAAACGACACTTTCTCCATGTGGCGCCATTGCGCCACCCGCGCCATGCTGGCGATCAGGATGCGATTCAGGTCGAGTTCCTTGTAGTGCGCCTCGACCGCCGTGCGCGCGATGGTGCGCACCAACTCCTCGAGCGGCGCGCCGCGAACCGCCGCCAGGCGGGTCTGCATCAGTGAGAGCATGCCTTCCACCTGGCGCTGCAGAAGCGCGAGCAGGATCGAGGCCTTGTTGGGAAAATACTCGTAGAGCGAACCGACCGACACCCCCGCCAGTTCGGCGATGCGGTTGGTCGTGGTGTTTGCATAGCCGTCGCGCACGAAAAGCCGAGCCGCCGCTTCCACGATTGCCTCGACGGTCACGCGCGAGCGGCCTTGCACCGGCTTTTTGCGCGGCCGCAACAGGCTTGCGCGGCTGGACACGACCGCGATTTTCATGGGGGCTGCTGATTTGGCTGGGCGGGCCGGCATTTGAAGCCATCCGAGTCGGCAGGGGTGGGCAATGCCGCCTATCATAGCGGCGATTTGCCCGGCGCCATGGGCAAATAAGGGGGCGGTGGGCGCGCCTCCCTGTGAATTCGCAGTCGCCATGTCGGCGTCGCGCGCTGCCACGCAGCGCATTGAAGGCGGCCCATGCCTTAACCAAGGAGTGCCATGTATAGCAAGGATCTGCTCAAGGGGCAGCGCATTCTCGTGACCGGTGGCGGTACCGGCCTGGGGCGTTCGATGACCGAAAAATTCCTCGAACTGGGGGCCGATGCGGTCATCTGCGGTCGTCGCGGCAGCGTGTTGGAAGACACCGCGAAGGCAATGGCAGACCGCTATGGTCGCATGGTCGCCACCTATGCAATTGACATCCGCCAGGCCCCTGCGGTCGAAGAGATGGTCGACGACATCTTCGCCAAGGGCGGGCTGACCGGCTTAGTCAACAATGCCGCCGGCAATTTCATCAGCCGCACCGAAGACCTGAGTTCGCGCGGCTTCGACGCGGTGGCCAATACCGTCATGCATGGCACCTTCTACGTGACCCATGCGGTGGGCAAGCACTGGATTCGGGAAGTCAAGGCGGCCGGCGGCTGGCAACCCGGAATGCCGATGAAAAGCGTGATGTCGATCATCGTCACCTGGGTGTTGAACGGCGGGCCCTTCGTGGTGCCCTCGGCCATGAGCAAGAGCGCCATTCACGGCATGACGATGTCGCTTGCCACCGAGTGGGGACGCTACGGCATTCGCATCAACGCCGTGGGTCCCGGCGAGATCCCGACCGAAGGCATGAGCAAGCGACTGAGTCCGGGCGAGCAGCCGGGCGCGCGCTCTGCCAAAGTCAACCCACAGGCGCGCGCCGGCGAGATGGCCGAATTGCAGAACCTTGCCGCCTTTCTGATGAGCGGCGGTTGCAACTGGCTTTCAGGCCAGTCAATCATGATGGACGGCGCGGCGCACATGGGCATGGGCGGCAATTTCTACGAACTGCGCAACTGGCAGGATGCCGATTGGCAACAGGCGCGTGAATCTATCGAGGCGCAGAACGCCAAAGACCGCGCTCAGCGCGCATGAGTCGGCGCAAATGATCGACGCAGGAGCGATGATGAGCTACGAATGTTTCGAGGTATCGCTTGCGCAAGAGGTTGCGCATGTGCGGCTCAATCAACCTGAGCGCCTGAACCGCATGGTGCCTGCGTTCTGGTCCGAGGTTCCACGCCTGAAGACATCGCGCGCGCGATCGCGGCGCAAAAAGGCGGCACCTTGCCGGCCTTTGCCGATTTGCCACCGCGCAAGACCTTGTTGGGTTGACCGGGCGTGCGGATGAAACGCGTGATCGGTTCATTCAACTTGATGGGCATGGAAGAAGTGCGGTCGACACAGGCCGAACTGGCGACGCGCCTAAGGACCGGCGACGACTGCCGGCTGCGGATCGTCAAGTTGATCGGTGTTGGCGACGATAACTGAAAGTCAGAACCGCTCCTGCCGCCGTCGGCGCGCGCCCGCCGCCGTCGGCGCGCTCGCGGCGCTTCACCCATTTTGAAGAAAGCGACAACCCCATGGCCAGCAGCAGGAAGTCGGCACCGATGAAAAAGGGCGTCAAGCCCGTCACCGTGCGCAAGAGCGGCGACATCGCCATCGTCACTCTCAATCGGCCGGAGAAGCGCAACGCGTTGGCCGACGACATGGTGGCTTTGCTTGACGCATTTTTTTCCAAGCCGCCGGCGGGCATTCGGGCCGCGGTCATCACCGGCAATGGCGATCATTTCAGCGCCGGACTTGACCTGTCCACCCTGCGCGTGCGCGATGTGGTCGATGGAATGCACCATTCGCGCAGCTGGCACATCGCGTTCGAGAAAATCCAGTTTGGCCGCGTGCCGGTGGTGGCCGCCCTGCATGGCGCGGTCATTGGCGGCGGGCTCGAACTGGCGGCTGCCTGCCACGTGCGGGTGGCCGATGCTTCGGTGTTCTACGCGTTGCCTGAAGGCCAGCGCGGCATCTTCGTCGGCGGCGGCGGTTCGGCGCGCTTGCCGCGCCTGATCGGCGTGGCCCGCATGACCGACATGATGCTCACCGGCCGCGTCTACAAGGCCGAAGAGGGCGAGCGCCTGGGTTTCGCCCAATACCTGGTCGAAGGCGGGCAGTCGCTGGTCAATGCGATTGAACTGGCGCGCAAGATGGCGGGCAATGCCGGCATGACCAACTATGCGGTGATGCAGGCCTTGCCGCGCATCGCCGACGCCAGCCAGGACATGGGCCTGTTCACTGAATCGCTGATCGCCACCATCGCTTCGAGCGCGCCCGAGGCCCGCGAGCGGGTGCGGGCGTTCCTCGAAGGCCGCGCTGCGAAAGTCAAGGCGTCCTGAGCGATGACCGACACGTACAAGGAAGCGCCATTCCGCACGGTTCGTTTCGGGCCGGCCGCGACCGTGGTGGAGAAGCGCGCCGACGGTGCGATGATCCTCAGGTCGCCGCATGCACTCCGGGGCTATGCCCGTTGCATCACCGAGCCGCTGCTGCACTGGGCCCGCGAGCGCGCGGAGCTGGCGTTTCTTGCCGAGCGCGCATCGGGTGGCGCGTGGCGCAGCATCACCTATGCAGAGACGCTGGCGCGGGTGCGCAGTATCGGTACGGCATTGCTCGCGCGCGGCCTGTCCGCCGAGCGGCCGCTGGTGGTGTTGTCGGGCAACGACATCGAGCACGGCCTGCTCGCCTTGGGCGCGATGCACGTGGGTATTCCGGTCGCGCCGATCTCGGTGCCGTACTCGCTGGTCTCGAAGGATTTCGAGAAGCTGCGCTACATCATCGATCTGCTCAATCCGGGCCTGGTATTCGCAGCCAGCGGCACCCAGTTTGCGCGCGCCATCGAGGCGACATTGCCAGCGGGCACCGAACTGCTGGTCACGCGCGATGCGCCGGCCGGCCGTGCCGCCACCCTGTTTGAGAGCCTGGCGGCTATGCCGTGCGCGGCTGTGGTCGATACGGCACATGCGGCGGTGACACCCGACACCATCGCCAAGTTCCTCTTCACCTCCGGTTCCACCGGCATGCCCAAGGCGGTTGTGAACACCCATCGCATGCTGTGCGCCAACCAGCGCATGATCGCAAGCGTGCTGCCTTTCCTCGCCGACGAACCGCCGGTGCTGCTCGACTGGCCGCCGTGGAACCATACCTTCGGCGGCAACCACGATTTCAATCTGGTTCTGTTCAACGGCGGCACTCTATACATCGATGAAGGCAAGCCGATGCCGGGACAGATCGAGAAGACGGTGGCCAACCTGAAGGACGTGTCGCCGACCTTCTACCTCAATGTACCCAAGGGCTACGAAGCGCTGCTGCCGTTCCTGGAGAGTGACGCGGCGTTGCGCGAGAGCTTCTTCCGCAATCTGAAACTGATGCTGTACGCCGGCGCCGGGCTGTCGCAACATGTGTGGAACGAACTCGAGAGAATCGCGGTGCAAACCACCGGCCATCGAATCCCCATGATCACCAGTCTCGGTTCCACCGAGACGGCGCCGGCGGCCTTGTTCGCCAACTGGATCATGCAGGGCGCGGGGAACGTCGGCCTGCCGGTGCCGGGCGTCGAATTGAAGCTGGTGCCCAACGGCGACAAACTGGAAATGCGCGTGCGCGGCCCCAGCATTACTCCGGGCTACTGGAAGCACGAAGAGCTCACCCGCGCCGCCTTCGACGACGAAGGCTTTTACATGATGGGCGATGCGCTCAAGTTCGCCGATCCGTCCGATCCGGCAAAAGGGTTGCTGTTCGACGGCCGTGTCGCGGAGGACTTCAAGCTGGCCACCGGCACCTGGGTCAGCGTGGGGCCGCTGCGCCAGACCATCATCGGCATCGGAGCGCCGCATGTGCAGGAAGTGGTGATCACCGGGCACGAGCGCGACGATATCTGCATGCTGGTGTTTCCCGCGCTCGACGCCTGCCGCGCCCTGTGCCCTGACCTGCCCGGCGACGCGACGCCCGGCGCGGTATTGGCCCATCCGGCGGTGCGGGCGGTATTCCAGGCGGCGCTCGACCGGATTGCCGCGACCGGCACCGGCAGCGCCACCCGCGTGACCCGCGCCATCCTCCTTGAGGAGCCGCCGTCGCTGGACATCGGCGAGGCCACCGACAAGGGCTCGATCAACCAGCGCATGGTGCTCAAGGAAAGGGCGGCGTTAGTTGAGGAGATTTACCTCGAGCATGCCAGCCCGCGCACCCTGGTGGCGCGCTTGCAGGGCAGATCTTGAGCGGCGCGCCGCGCACCACCCGTCGGGGGCCAGGCGCCCCCCGCCTGACGTTGGTTGCGGCGCCGATCCGGGACAACGGCTCCCCAAGTTAGGATGCAAGCTTCAAGCTCAACCAGACCCCACAGCCATGGCCCGCATCGTCTCCACTGACGTCCTGATCAATTTCGGCGATTGCGATCCCGCCGGCATCGTGTTCTATCCCAATTTCTCGCGCTGGATGGACGCGTCATCGCTCAATTTCTTCGTCGCCTGCGGCGTTCCGGTATGGAGCGAACTGGTCAAGACCACCGGCATCATCGGCACGCCGGTTCTCGAGGTGAATGTCAAGTATTCGAACGCCGCCAAGTACGGCGAGACCATCCGCGTTTCCACCTCGATCGAGGAATGGCGCGACAAGGTATTCGTGCAGAAACATGTCATCACCCGTGGCGC
>JAYVST010000369.1:0-39557 GCA_043775255.1 Burkholderiales bacterium | reverse complement strand
TTCGCCGCCCCATAGCCCGGCTATGGGGCAAGAAGGCGGTGAAAAATGGACCGCTGCGGCCGATTTGCAGCCGACGATTCCCAAGTCCGACAGGCTGCTAGGCGCAAGGCTGCTATCGGATTTGTTCGACCACGGTCTGACCAGTCTTGCCATCACGTCATGATTGCCTGAGCAATCGGTGGAGGGCCTCCTCTACGAAGTTTGTGTCGTCGCACGGGGATGGCGCAGGGTTATCCATGGGCGCTCACCAGCGCGCCTATCACGCTGTGTGGTGAGCGCCTGTGGGCAACCCGTGTTCATGCCGCCGCAGGTTCATAGTCGGCCTGGGAGTGCCGAGCATTTGCCAACAGCGCCCAGACGGTGCGGGCGTTCTTGTTTGCCAGCGCTACCGCCGCTGCATTCTTGTTGCGTCGGCTCAACGATCAAAGCCTTTGGTCTTCAGGTTACAGCACGAATAAGCGCATGTCGCGCCGCTACGATAACGAGCTTCGGAATCAGCACAATCGGTCGATATTCTCTGGAACGTGTAGCCAATAGTTGTCGAAAAATTTTACATTCACCGTCCGCGACCTTGATTGCAGGCTGAGAAAACTTCTGTATAACTTTGTAAATTATTGATTTAAAAGAGGAAAAATAAACAATTCCGAAGTGGTGCGTTAATTGCGTCAATCGCTGGAAGATTTGGACTGCTACGGCATTGTGGTTGATTTAACGTTTCCTTACCGTGCCATACGCTTGGTTCGGGCTAGAATCCAGCTTCGGGATTGAAGTACATTTATTGGAGTTTGCGCCATGGCTGATTTTCAGGATTGCAACGGAGATGTCGGCAAGAACGCCGAGCGCGATGCGCTTGTTGCAAAGCGGCGACGTGTATTAAAGTTGGGCATTGGCGCTGTTCCCGTTGCTTTGACTTTGGTCAGTCGTCCGGCGCTGGCTACCTTGACCACGACCGCATCGGGATTCTCTTCGCATCCAGCCAGTACCGTACACGTTAGCCGCGCCGGCATATTGATCACCTCCAGCGGTAGCAGCCCGACCACGTGGAAGGGAACGTCTTCGTCCTCGTGGCCGGCGAATTGTCGCGAATATGTGAACAACGCCTGGGTTTCGATCAAGTGTTCCGCTGCATGGGGTGCCGGTTGCATGAGCGGCATTTCGGGTAACGACCCGACTACCGGCCTGCCTGTCGCGTGTGACGACAACACCCGCATGAAAACCGCGCTGAAGCTCACGGGCACAAGTGATGCCCTCAAACTCGCCCAGAATTGCATTGCCGCGCACGTCAATGCGGCCGGTGGTCTGGTCAATGGCATCCACAGCGTGGCCCAAGTTCGATGGATGTTCCTGCAAACCAAGACTCCAGGGGGGTTCTACGAGCCGACCGCAGGTGTCAAGTGGTACCACTCGACCACCACGCCTTCCAGCGCGCAACCGCCCAGCGCGGTTTGCGGTGGCGTCAACGGCTACCTTTGCAGTACGTGGGCCTGAGCGACGCAGACGCACTGATCGATCCGTATTCGAGTGCCTGGGCGTTGTCGGCGCCCGAAAGACTTCGTTGGCGGGAGTGGGATGGCGAAGTGGTGGTCCTGGTTCCCGCTACCGGGAATACCCACTTGCTCAGTGACGTCGGTGCAGTGGTGTTTCAAACGTTTCTCGAAGCGCATTCCGCCCTTTCACTGCAAGCTTTGGAGACCTTGCTGGTGCCGGCCGAAGCAAGCAAAGGTGCGATTGCGGAGGCCCCTGACCATGCCGTTCGCGACCTTTTGCGTACCACATTGCTAGAATTCGAAAGAATCGGCTTTGTGGAACGCGTCTCCTCTTGATACTATCGGAATTGGGCCCCCGCGCGTTGCGCAAGCGACTGGCGGATCCCGGGTTGTGCTTGCGTACCGGCCCTGTGGTGAGTCGCGTGTTTTCGACGCTCGAACTGGTCGCTGCGGGCATCGAGCTCCACTATGCCAACCATACAGTCGAACCGGGAGACGGGTTTTCCGATTTCCACGTGACTGTCGAGCGTCCGGGGAGCATCCGTGCCTTGGTCCGGCCACAGGTAGTGTTCCGCTGTGACGTCAATACCACCTTCAATCCGTTGCCAGCCGATCAGGCATTCCCAGTATTCGAATGGGGCATGAACTGGTGCGTCACGAGCCATTGCCATCAATATTTGATCGTTCATTCGGCGGTCGTGGAGCGAAACGGGGGAGCAGCGATTTTTCCCGCACCGCCTGGTTCCGGAAAAAGTACGCTGTGCGCCTGCCTTGTCAATTCCGGGTGGCGCTTGCTGTCCGACGAACTCGCAGTCATCGACTTCGCGGACGGAAGCCTTGTTCCGGTTCCGCGGCCGGTCAGCCTGAAAAACAAGTCGATTGAGGTCATTGCGCGTTTCGCGCCCGCAGCACGCTTCAGCCCGACGGTTCACGACACGCTCAAGGGAAGCGTGGCCCACATGTGTCCGCCTGCCGACAGCGTACTGCGGCAGCATGAGCGGACGCGGCCCCGGTGGCTGGTGCTGCCCCGATACGCCGTAGGCGCGACGGCACGGCTTGAGCCCCTTGGCCGGGCAAGGGCGTTCATGCATCTGGTCGAAAATGGGTTCAATTTCGATATTCATGGGGCGCGTGCCTTCGACCAATTTGCGGCATTGATCGATGAATGCGACTGCTACGAGTTCACTTACAGCAGGCTGGAAGATGCGGTCGAAGTGTTCGACAGGCTGGCCGGGGAATGTGCGGCGGGCCGCAAATGAAGGGCTTGGCAGGCGACCGCGTGGTCCCGTTGTTGCGTGAACCGGGTTCGGCTACGGCAATGTCCCTTGGCGATTGGGATGTTGTAGTCCGACAGGCGCGCACGGCAGGCTTGCTTGCACGCATCGCCGAATCGGTCAGGGAACATGGGCAAACGTGTTCCGTTCCGGCGGCCCCGGCGGGCCATCTTGAGGCAGAGATTGCGCTTGCGCGAGCGCAACACAATGAGGTCTGGCGCGAAGCAGTCCTTATCATGCGAGGGCTGCAATCGTCAGGGGTCAAGGTCGTGTTCCTCAAGGGAGCGGGATACCTGCTGGGCCGCGTGCCAGCCGCCAAAGGCAGGCTATTTTCAGACATCGACATCCTGGTACCCAAGGGCGACCTGCCGGTCGTCGAAACGCGCTTGATGGTGGCGGGCTGGGCGATGACGCACCACGCCGCATACGACCAGCGTTACTATCGCGACTGGATGCACGAACTGCCGCCTATGCAGCACAGCAGGCGCGGCACCGTACTAGACATCCACCATTCGATACTCCCGCAGACCGCGCGGCGCACAGCCGACGCCAGCAAACTTCTGGCCGACGCGGTTCCGGTCGAAGGGTTGCCGGGTGCTTTCGTGCTCGCACCCGCAGATATGGTATTGCACAGCATGACGCACCTGTTTTTCAACGAAGAATTCAGTCATGGACTGCGCGATTTGTCCGACATCGACATCCTCTTGCGGCACTTCGGGCGGGAACGTGACTTTTGGGATCGCCTCGCGGCCCGCGCGACGGCGTTGGGGCTGGGCCGACCGCTTTTTTACGGCCTGCGGCATGTTACGCGGACATTCGGTGTTGCCGTTCCGCCAACGAAGCTGCCGGCGGCAAGCAATATGGGCCCTCCGATAATGCTTGGGCCCTTGATGGATACGCTCTGGATCCGCGCGCTGCGCACGCCGCATCCGACTGCCGAATACCGCGGAACACGGCTTGCACTTCTTCTGCTCTATTTGCGGGCACATTGGTTCAGGATGCCGATGCCGATGCTTGTACGTCATCTTGCATACAAGCTTTGGCGCCGCTCGCGCGAGAAGGATGATGTGACTGCGGGTGCGGGCTAGCAGCCAGTCGGACTTGGGGAGCGTCTGCTGCAAATCGGCCGCAGCGGTCCATTTTTCACCGCCTTCTTGCCCCATAGCCGGGCTATGGGGCAAGAAGGCGGCAAAAACTGTCCTCGCTGGGGCCGATTTTCGCGTTCGACGCCCCAAGTCCGACAGGCTGCTAGCGGACGCTGCGAATCAACTCCTCAAGGTAATTCGCAGGTACCGCGTAGGCGATCCCGGATGGCTGCGACAGCGCCGCCTCCCTGGTCCCGCGCACCAGCACCATGTTGATGATGCCAACGACTTCGCCGCTGCTTACGTCGTACAAGGGGCTGCCGCTGTTGCCAGGATAGGCGGTCGCATCGAGTTGAAAAATGTCAAAGCTGCCTGCCCGCAGGCGTCGAACCAGCTTTTCGCTAAGCTGCTGCGCCGTGCCCCCAGGCAATGCCACTGGCGTAATCGCCGCCACGATGCCGCGATGCGTGACCGGCGCGAAACCCAGCGCATTACCGATCGGAAACCCGGTGAATGCGACGCCCTGACCCTCACGCACTGTGCCCGAATCCCTGAGCGCAAGCCTAGGCAAGCCGCCGTCTTCGACGCGTAGCAGCGCGAGGTCGAATTCCGGAGCCGTCGCTACGACGCGCGCGCGACGCAACTCGGTCTTGCCGGCAAGGCGGACTCGCACGACGAAATTCGAGCCGTTTGCGGTGTCAGGGGGCTCCGCGACGACGTGTGCGTTGGTCGCTACCAGGTTGTCGTCGGACACAACAAATCCGGTACCGCGCATTCGGAAAGCAGGTGCATCGGTCGACTTGTACGTGCCTACGGCGACGATGGAAGGCTTGACGCGTTCGACGATGTCTGGAAGGTCAGCTCCCAGAGAAAACCGTGGTCCAGCAAGAAGCGCGATTGACAAAGCCAAAGCCGCTGCCGGGGCCGAATGCATTTACATCGTCCCGCCGGCAAGGATCTTCACCAACTCGGGCGACGGATCCGTTACTTTCGGATCGAAGGGATGCTGCCGCTGTTTGAAGATATCGA
Source organism: Burkholderiales bacterium (assembly GCA_043775255.1). Lineage (GTDB taxonomy): Bacteria > Pseudomonadota > Gammaproteobacteria > Burkholderiales > JAEUOS01 > JAEUOS01. The sequence continues at coordinate 34,682 of JAYVST010000369.1, read as the reverse complement.
TAATGCGCTTGACATACCCCCTGGTCTCGGGATACGGCGGAATTCCCTTGTAGCGGTTTACCGTACCTTCGCCGGAATTGTAGGCAGCGGCGACCAGCGGAACGCTTCCCTTGAAATAGGCCAGCAGCCAGCGCAAATAGGACAATCCCCCCCGGATGTTCTGTTCCGGGTCGAATGGCTTTGTCACATTGAAACGGGCCGACGTCTCGGGAATCAGCTGCATCAAGCCCTGCGCATTCTTTGGCGACACCGCTGCCGCATCGAAATTGGATTCTGCACGAATAACCGCAAAAGCGAGTCTGGGACTCACGCCATACTCCGGAGCCAATCTGTGCAGCAGATCCGCGACCCTCTGTTGCGCCGGCGTCATTGTCAATATCGGAGGCTCCACCAACTCGACAATCTGAGGTACAGGTTCCTGAGCTGCCGGAGGTGGGGCCATGCAAGGCGGCTGGCCGGAAGCGGTGTCGCCGGTAAATCGCAGCATTCGCTTCGCGTGTTCATGCCCCTGCTCTGCAGCAAGGCGGAAGAAATATGCGGCGAGCGCATCATTGCGTACGACGCCGCGCGCATTGGCGTGCATCCAGCCTAGACTGAACTGCGCTTCCGCGTCACCGGCGCGCGCGCCCAGGCAATAAAGTTCCGCAGCTCGCAGAATATCCTTTGGCACGCCCTCACCGTGCTCAAGTGAGCGCGCGCTCAAGCGAAGCGCAGCGATGTCGATATCCGATGCATCCTTGCCTTGCGCGGCCGCATGCGTCATCAAGCATCCCGCGACGCAGACCAGCGCGAAGACACTGCGATATATGATTGTGGTGAACATTGGCAGACCCTGACGCCAGCTGTCTAGTATCGCGATGGCGTCGATTGTCGAAACAGAAAGGATTTTAAAGGCTTGCTGCGCCGGGGAACCATCGGACTGGTGTGAAATAATGTGTTTTCTGAGCGAAAACAACCAGCAGATTGCCTTTTTCAGATACTATTGTTAATTGAACAATATGATTTAGCCTTTTTAAATTAGCTAGTTGCGTAACAATGTTCCTGTACTTGGAGAAGGAAGACATGGGGCCGATACAATGTGTGGGGAGTGTTTTGAGACGAAGCCTGTCACTGTTTTGCGTGGCGTTGGTCGCTTTGGGAGGATTGGCCGGATGCGCGAGCAAGTTTCCGGCCGCGCCTGCGGAAGCAGCTTCGGCGGATTACAAGTACATCATCGGACCGGGCGACAACGTCAACATAATTGTCTGGCGAAACCCCGAGTTGTCAATGAGCGTGCCGGTACGCCCTGATGGGCGACTGGCGACGCCGCTTGTTGAAGACCTGCAGGCCATGGGCAAGAATCCGTCTGCGCTTGCGCGGGACATCGAAAAAGAGCTAGCGAAATTCATCCGCGACCCGGTTGTCACCGTCATCGTTACCGGTTTTGTCGGGCCGTATAGCGAGCAAATTCGAGTTATAGGTGAAGCTGCCAAGCCGCAGGTACTCCCCTACAGGCAGAAAATGACCTTGCTGGATGTCATGATCGCTGTCGGGGGCATCACCGACTTCGCGGATGGCAATCGGGCGTCGATCTTGCGTACCTCGGAGGGGAGCAAGCAGTATGCGGTTCGCATACGGGATCTGGTCAAACGGGGCGATGTTTCCGCCAATGTCGACATGAAACCGGGCGACGTGCTCATAATTCCGCAAAGTTGGTTCTAAAGTGAAATTCAAGTCGAAACAACGAGCCGGTCGAACATCGCGCCGGCACGGCGGGTACTGCTGATGGACGAACTTCTCAGACAATTTGGGGGCTATCTCAGGGCGATGTGGCGGCATCGTTACCTGGGCACGGCGGTTACCTGGGTCGCTGCGATCATTGGCGTGGGCGTGGTCATGTTCATCCCCGACAAGTACGAGGCTTCGGCACGGATCTACGTCGATACGCAATCAATCCTCCAGCCCTTGATGTCCGGGTTGGCGGTACAACCGAACATTGAACAGCAGGTCGGCATGCTGAGCCGAACGTTGATCAGTCGCCCCAACGTCGAAAAACTCGTGCGGATGGCAGATCTGGATCTGGGAGCGAAATCCAAGGCGGCGCAAGACGAACTCATTGATGGCCTGCTAAAGACGTTGAAGATCGTCAGTACTGGAAGGGACAATCTTTACACGCTAGCGTATCGGGACTCCAATCCCGAACGGGCGAAGCGGGTGGTGCAATCCCTCACGTCGATATTTGTCGAATCCAGCCTTGGAGACAAGCGCAAGGATTCGGATACTGCGAAGAAGTTCATCGAAGATCAGATTCGAGGCTATGAAAAGAAGCTCGAGGAAGCCGAAAGCAGGCTCAAGGAATTCAAGCTGCGCAATATTGAAATGCAGGCTGCAGAAGGAAAGGGGGGGGTCGAGCGATTTGCCGAGATATCCACTCAACTCAGCAGATCCAGGCTTGAGTTGCGCGAGGCGGAGAACGCGCGCGATGCCTTGAAGCGCCAGATCGAGGGCGAAGATCCGGTGATGCTGCCCGATGCTGGTTCGCGTGGTGCGGGCGACACAGTGGCCGTTCCCGAATTGGATAGTCGAATCGACGCCCAGAAACGCAATCTGGATACGCTGTTGCAACGATTCACCGAACAGCATCCTGATGTCATCGGCGCAAGGCGACTGATCAGGGACCTCGAGGAGCAGAGGAGGCAGGAATTGGTCGCGCGTCGCAAGCTCGCAGCCGCCATTCCTGTTTCGAAGTCGTCGATCAGCAGCAATCCTGTGTTTCAGCAACTCAAGGTTTCCCTTGGCGAGACCGAGGCTACTGTCGCTTCCTTGCGCGCGCGGGTCGCCGAGTATGAGTCGCGCTTTGCGCGCGGCAAGGAGTCGATGAAAACCATGCCGCAGGTCGAGGCCGAGTTTTCACAGCTGAACAGGGACTATGAAATCCATAAGAAAAATTACGAACAACTGGTCTCGCGTCGCGAATCCGCTGCATTGACCGGCGACCTCGGCTCAACCTCAGGAGTTGCCGATTTTCGACTGATCGACCCGCCGCGCGTATCACCGCAACCGGTGGCCCCAAACCGTATTGTCCTGCTTCCTGCTGCCTTTGCAATTTCCCTGGTCGCGGGATTGCTGTCTGCCTTCGTCGCCAGCCAGGTCAGGCCGGTATTCATGGACAGCCGGACATTGCGTGAAGTGACCGGACTGCCCTTGTTGGGGGTCGTGACGAAGAATATTTCTGCCGCCGATCGCTGGCGAGGAAGGAATAGCTTGCTCAAGCTTGCCACGGTGCTGACTGCACTTCTGGTTGCGTTTGCCCTAGGAATGGCTTACCTTTATCTCAAGGCTCCGCCGGCTGCGTGAGGACAAACCATGAGTCTGATTGAGCAGGCAGCCAGGCGTCTCGAGCAACTCCGCAAGGCTGGGGTCGAGTTTCCTGAAGCGGATACGCCGGTCCCTTCGCCGCAGATGGTCCCGTTGCATCGATCCGCAGTCGTCCAGGACGCGGGCGAGGCGCCGCGTCCGCCGCCATCGGTTGGCACCGAGGTGTCGCCGTTTGATGTCCACGCTGAAAAGCAACCCGTAGCTGCGATTCAGTCCAGGCGAGTGGAAATCGATCTGCATGCATTGGCGGAGAAATACATCATCACACCGGAGGCGCCGCGCTCCAGAATGGCCGACGAGTTTCGGGTGATTAAACGGCCGTTGATCGCGAACGCCATGGGCAAAGGGGCTGCCCCGATCACCGACGGTAATTTAATCATGGTCACCAGCGCGCTTCCAAGAGAGGGAAAGAGTTACACCGCCGTAAACCTGGCTATCAGTATCGCAGCCGAACTCGACAATACTGTGATGCTTGTGGATGCGGATGTGGCACGTCCATCCGTACTAAATGTGCTTGGACTGCCACCGGCTCCGGGATTGTTGGATCTGCTCACCTCGGACACGACAAATATCTCGGACGTGCTCCTGCGTACAAATATCGAGAAGCTCACTCTCTTGCCAAGCGGCAACCCGAGGCAGAGGGCAACGGAGTTACTGGCAAGCGATGCAATGACATCCTTGCTGAGGGAGATCGCGAATCGGTATCCCGACCGGATCATCATTTTCGATTCACCTCCACTGCTTTTGACAACCGAGTCGCGCGTGCTCGCGACGCACATGGGGCAGGTTGTATTGGTGGTTCAGGCGGAGCGCACCTCCCAGGCCGACGTCAAGCAGGCGCTGGCAACGATTGAAAGATGCCCGGTGAAAATGGTGATCATGAATCAGGCACGTGAATCGTCCGCAGGCGGCTATGGTTACGGGTATGGTTACGGATATGGTTACGGGTATGGCGAAGGCCGTGCCGGGTAAGGGAGTTCGCTTGCCGATGACTTGGCGGCATGCGGGCGGCATCGACGTGACAGCAAGTCGTTTGATGCTTTGCCTTGCATTCGCATCCGGTTGCGCTGGCGCCCAGCAACCGTCGGGCGACGGTTCTCCGGGAGGGACGGGACAATCCTGGCGTATCATTCCACGCGTTAGCTTCAGTGAAACGTTTACCGACAACGTTGGATTGTCCGGTGGGGTCAAGCGAGCGGAGCAAATTACCGAGATCAGCCCGGGATTTCGCGTCCAGTCCAATGCTGCGCGATTGACCGCTTATGCGGACTACTCCTTGCGCAATTTCATCTACGCCAAGGGCACGCAGGGCGATACCACGCAAAACGCGCTGAATGCGTTCGGTACATTGACTGCGATCGATAAATGGGCGTTCGTTGATTTCAATGCCCAAATTTCACAACAATCGATTTCCGCATTCGGACCACAGGCAACCGGGACGGGTAGCACCAACAGCAACAGCACGGAAACCTCTACATACCGGCTGTCCCCCTATGCTCGCGGTCGGGTGGGGAATTTTGCAGACTACACGATCCGCTACTCGCACTCTGAAACACGCACGGCGAGTGAGTTGGCTTCGAGTTCCGTCGTTGACCAGTTTATCGCTTCCCTTTCCGGGACTACTACGATTACCAGCCTTAGCTGGACGTTTGACGCCAGCCGGCAGTCAAGCGCTTTCGGATCAGCTCGAAAAAGTGTGAGCGACCAGGCGCAGGGGCGCCTGAAGTTCCGAATTGATCCGCAGTTGACCCTGACCGGGAGCGCCGGTGTCGAAGCCAACGACTACGCGTCCTTGACCAGGCAAAGTCGGACGAATTTTGGCTATGGCGCGGACTGGACGCCGACCCCACGAACCCAGGTATCGGTCTTCCGCGAGCGCAGGTTCTTCGGCAACGGACACACCATCTCGTTTGCGCATCGGATGCCACTTACGGCGATACGGTTTACCGATAGCAAGAACGTGACAACTTCGTCTCCGAATTCCCAGACATCCGGCCCGCAAGGCACTTACTATGATTTGCTGTTCGCCCAATTGGCAGCGTCGGTGCCGGATCCGGTCCAGCGCGCGCAGCAGGTGTCCACACTTCTGCAGCAATCCGGTATTTCGCCAAACGCGACCATTACCAGCGGCTTTCTTTCCGCGCGCGTTACCGTACAGCGCCGTCAGGAACTTTCGCTTGTATTGAACGGCTTGAGAAACACTGCCACGTACACGTTGTTTCAGAGTGTGGTCGACTCGTTTGGTGCTGTGACTGCCGGAGTGGACGACTTTTCGAACAGCCCCTCGGTCAAACAACGCGGCATGAGTTCCAACCTCTCGCACCGGCTGTCGCCCTCGACGTCGCTGAACGCATTTTCTTCATGGTCCAGAAGCGACGGAGCCAGCGGCGGCCTGAGCACCACGCAGCGCAATTTCAATGTGAATCTGACCACCCGCCTGTCGCCCCGTGTCAACATGAGCGTCGGACTTCGTTCTTCGCGTGCGGACAGCACGATAGCGCCGTATCGCGAGAACGCGTTGCTTGGCTCGCTGTCGGCGCAGTTCTGACGTCACTACATATGTACGAATCCTTCTACGGCCTGACCAGCAAGCCCTTTCAGCTCAATCCTGATCCCTCGTTCTATTTCGGCAGCAAGCAACATCGCCGGGCTACCGCATATCTGGAATACGGCATGCATCAGAACGAAGGGTTCATCGTCATCACCGGCGAGGTCGGTGCGGGCAAGACCACGATCGTCCGAGGCTTGCTCGACAGTTTGGACGCCGAAAAGGTGGTTGCCGCCCATCTGGTGAGCACGCAGCTAGATGCGGACGACACCCTCAGGTTGGTTGGCGCGGCATTCGGTGTGCGCACCAAGGATGTGGCGAAATCCGATGTCCTGATGGCGCTCGAAGCCTTTCTATACAACTTTACGCTCAAGGGAAAGCGTTGCGTGCTGATTGTCGACGAAGCGCAAAATCTCACGCCGCGCGCCGTCGAGGAGTTGCGAATGTTGTCGAACTTTCAGTACGGCAACCATGCATTGCTGCAAAGTTTTTTGGTCGGCCAGCCCGAATTTCGCGACATGCTGCAAAGTCCCCACATGCAGCAATTGCGGCAACGGGTTATCGCTTCGTGCCATATCGGACCAATGGATGCCGAGGAAACCCGCGGTTATATCGAGCACCGTCTCAAGTGCGCCGACTGGAAAGACAATCCGCACTTTGGCGACGATGCCCATGCCGCTATATTCACGGCCAGTGGTGGGGTGCCTCGACGCATAAACCTATTGTGCGATCGTCTTCTCCTGTTCGGGTTCCTTGGAGGCAAAATCGCGTTCAACGCGGAGGACGTAAACGAGGTTGCCAAGGAAATCTACGACGAAACATCGGCCCCGACCCGAATGATGTCCGCAGCTCCAGGCGAGTCCTCGGTGATTGCTCCCTTGGGACCACGCGCAATTCGTTCGATGGAAGAGACCGGGCCGTTCAAGGTGGATCTTTCGAGATTGCAGGCAAGCGCTCAGGAAGCCGGGATTGGCCCCTTGCTGGGATCGGCGCAAATCGAAGAGCGGCTTTTGCGGCTTGAGCGTGCTGTCTTGCGCGTCGAGAGCATGAACTCCGCGACACTGAGCCTGTTGCACCAGCTTGTCGATGCGATACGTGTGGCGAATACCGAGGTGGTGCCGCATGGAGACAAAGAGGTTGCGGCGGAATAGCTCCAGATGTCTGAGGGCTTATGGTTTTCCGTTGCGGGCCGTAATCCTTGAGGGAAACGCGGCGGCCGGTCATCCGGCTACCCCGGCTGCAACGGTGCGATGGCGTGATTCTGCCCTACGCGGCGATGCGGTTGGCCGCTGGTTTACGCCGCTGGTGCAACTGAGGGCGGACATTCATTGCGGAAAGCTACTGCGCGAGAGTCTTGTTCGGTGCGGTCGCAACATGAAAGCGGGAGATTGATGGCTGGCGCAGGAATGATCAACGCAATGTCGATTGACGTTGAAGACTATTTCCAGGTCTCGGCATTCGCGCCTTACATCAAGAGGGAGGAGTGGAATTCCCGTGAGTGCCGTATCGAGCGCAACATCGATCGAATCCTCGCGATGCTTGGGCGGCATCAAACCAAGGCAACGTTCTTCACCCTGGGCTGGATTGCTGAACGCTATCCAACGCTTGTGCGGCGCATTGTTGATGATGGCCACGAAATCGCCAGTCATGGCTACGGCCATGAACGAGCCAGCGACCAGACCGAGAAGGCCTTCTTTGCCGACATCCAGTTGGCAAAGGTGTTGCTTGAGGACCTTGCCGGTGTGGAAGTCAAGGGCTATCGCGCGCCCAGCTTTTCCATTGGCGCGGGCAATCTGTGGGCATTCGAATGCCTGCGACGCGCCGGTTATGTCTACAGTTCCAGCATTTATCCGATTCGCCATGATCATTACGGCATGCCCGATGCGCCGCGTTTCGCACATCGCGTGGACGGGCTCTTGGAGGTGCCGGCAACCACGGTTCGCATCTTCAATCGCAATTGGCCGGCGAGTGGCGGCGGGTACTTCCGGCTTTTGCCGTACGCGGTGTCCAACTGGATGATCAAGCGCATCAACAATATCGACTGCAATCCGGTCACGTTTTATTTCCATCCATGGGAAGTCGATCCAGGGCAACCTCGCGTATCCGGAATCGATGCCAAGACGCGGTTTCGCCATTATCTGAACATCGATCGCATGGAACGGCGCCTTGACCGACTTTTGGCGGATTTCGCCTGGGGCCGGATGGACGAAGTATTCGGCGTAGCGGCCGCTGCCGATGGCAAAGCGGGTTGACCTGCCCCGATGAAGATTCAGATATCCAAGGCAATCGTCGGGGAATTACATGGAATCCAGGTTGCAGCATGACAGTTCGCCGACTTGATCCTGCGAATCGACAGGAGTCTGCGCGCTGGGATGCCTTCGTCATGACGTGTCCGTCTGCGACTTTTTTTCATCGTGCCGGCTGGCAAGATGTGATTGAAAGAATATTCAGGCACCGGACCTACTTCTTGTACGCCGAGCGCGACGGTTTGATAGAGGGGGTCTTGCCGCTAGCACATGTCGACAGTCTTCTGTTCGGCAATGCGCTTGTTTCCCTGCCATTTGCCGTCTACGGCGGAGTCGCCGCAGCAAGTCCCGCCGCCGCCGCAGAGCTGGAATCTGAGGCCCATCAGATCGCCATCCGGCTTGGAGTCGACCATCTCGAGTTGCGCAATGTCCTGCAATGCCATGCGGACTGGCCGACCCAGGATCTGTACGTGACTTTCCGCAAGACGATTTTTCCGGAGGAGCAAGCGAACCTGCTGGCGATTCCACGAAAACAGCGTGCGATGGTCCGCAAAGGCATGAAGAACGGGTTGACGAGCGGAGTCGATCGAAATGTCGAAAGGTTTTTCGCGCTTTATGCGGACAATGTTCACCGTCACGGGACGCCGGCAATGTCCAAGGGCTACTTTCAGGCGCTGCTGGAAACGTTTGGGCCGGATTGCGAGGTATTGACAGTCGCGTCAGCGGATGGCCGCGCGCTTTCGTCGGTGCTCAGCTTTTATTTCCGCGATGAAGTGCTTCCTTACTATGCAGGGGATGATGAGGAAGCGCGCGACCTCGCCGCCAACGACTTCAAGTACTGGGAATTGATGCGACTCGCATGCGCACGGGGTCTCAGGGTATTCGACTTTGGTCGCAGTAAACAGGGTACCGGTTCATATTCCTTCAAGAAGCACTGGGGCTTCGACCCGGAACAGTTGCATTACGAATACAGGCTGTATCGCCGGGATTCGATTCCACAGAACAATCCGTCGAACGCGAAATACCGGCTCTTTATTGAAGGCTGGCGGCGCATGCCTCTGGCGGTCGCCAACTGGCTCGGGCCGCACATCGTTCGCAATCTTGGATGACTGAGCATGGCGAATGTTCTTTTCCTTACGCACCGGTTGCCGTATCCGCCCAACAAGGGTGACAAGGTGCGGACTTTCCATTTGCTGCGATATCTGATTTCGCGGCACGAGGTGCATCTGGGTACCTTTGTCGACGATCCTGCCGATTTGGAACATGTCGAGACAGTCCGAAAATTGTGCGCGAGCATGTTCGTAGGCATGATTTCACCGCGACTGGCGAAATTCGCGAGTCTGCGCGGCTTGTTGACGGGCGAAGCGCTTACGGTGCCTTACTATCGTGATTCCGGCTTGCGCGCATGGATCAGGCAGACCTGCAACGCGGTGTCGATAGACAGCGCCATGATTTTTTCATCCGCAATGGCCCAGTACGCAGATGCATTGCCGGCCGTTCCAAGGCTCCTGGTGTTCGATGATGTCGATTCTGCGAAATGGTCGCAGTATGCGGGGCATCATCGCTGGCCGATGTCATGGATGTACCGCCGCGAAGCGCGCGAGTTGCTGGCGTTCGAGCGTGCCGCAGCCGCGGCCGCCAAGTGCACGTTCTTCGTCACCGACAAGGAGGCGGAACTGTTCCGCGGCCTCGCACCGGAATGCGCCGACCGTGTCGATTTCGTGTGCAATGGGGTGGATGCCGATTTCTTTTCGTCGGCTCATTCATTCGACAATCCGTTTCGAGGATGCGGTCCGGTCATCGCATTCACAGGCGCCATGGATTATTGGCCGAATGTGGATGCGGTCGTCTGGTTCTCTACCGAAGCACTTCCTGCCTTGCTGAGCAAATGGCCGCACCTGAAGTTCTACATCGTCGGGCGCTCGCCTGCGCCGGCGGTGGAGGCGCTCGCGTCGGAGAGCATCGTGGTTACCGGGACGGTGCCGGATGTTAGACCCTATTTGCGTCATGCCTTGATGGTGGTGGCGCCGCTGCGTCTTGCACGTGGCATCCAGAACAAGATCCTGGAAGCGATGGCGATGGGCAAGGCGGTGATCGCGTCGGATTCTTGCGCCGCGGCACTTGACGCGACCCCGGGTGAAGATTTTCTGACTGCGGCTGGAGCAGCCGACTTTGCCGAACAGGTCGATAACCTGTTGCAGGCACCGGAACGTGCGGCTGCGATAGGCGCCGCGGCGCGACAGACTGTCGTGTCCCGCTATAGCTGGACGGCGCATCTGTCCGGATTCGACAAGTATCTGCCTGATGCCGCCGTTGCTCGCGCCGGGTCGATGTGATGGTTCGCGAGGCCCCCGCACAAGCGGCCGTCGAGTGGTCGATGGCATGGCGTACCGCGCTGCCGATGCTGCTCGCTGTGGTTGCCGGCATCGCCGTTGTCTACCGCCAGACCGCGCTGTCGATGGTGGAAATCTGGTGGCGGTCCGAGACTTTCAATCATTGTTTCCTGATACCTCCGATCTCCCTCTGGCTGATTTGGGGCAAACGCGTTCAATTGGCGCAGATCGAACCCGAACCAAGCCCTTGGATACTCGCGCTCACAGCGCTTGCCGGATTAGCCTGGCTCGCAGGCGAACTGGCGGCGGCCAACTCCGTGACACAACTGGCCATGCTGACCCTGATGTTGCTGGCGGTACCGGCCGTTCTCGGCACACGTGTTGCGCGTGCGATTGCCTTTCCGCTCGGGTTCATGTACTTCGCCCTTCCAATTGGTGAATTCGTGATGCCGAAGATGATGGAATGGACTGCTGACTTCACCGTTCTCGCCGTCGGCCTTTCGGGTGTTCCGGTGTTTCGCGAAGGCCAGAACTTCGTCATCCCTTCAGGCAGTTGGTCGGTAGTCGAAGCATGCAGCGGCGTGCGCTATCTGATCGCCTCCACTACCGTAGGCACGCTGTTTGCCTATCTGAACTATCGTTCCATGTCGCGGCGCTGGCTGTTCGTCGGATTCGCGATCTTGTTGCCGATCGTGGCCAACTGGCTGCGCGCCTACATGATTGTGATGCTTGGTCACCTCTCCGACAACCGCATCGCCGTTGGTGTCGACCACATCCTTTACGGCTGGGTGTTTTTCGGCTTGGTCATCGTCATCATGTTCATGATTGGAGCGCGCTGGAGCGAGCCGCCGGTGCCGCATGAAATCATGTCGCAACCTTCGATTGGCTTGACCAAGAGTGGCTGGCCGTTGTGGCTGGCAGGGTCGGCCATGGCCTTCGTGGCGCTGGTTCCCGCCATGTTGAACGCTTCGATCTCGCACGATGAATTGGATAAGCGCGTGGCCGTTGCGATTCCCCTCGAAGCTGAAGGTTGGCTCAAGTCAGTCGATGTGCCGCTCGATTGGCGGCCTGCTTTCACAGGGATGTCTGTATCGGAAATCGCGTATTTCCGCAAGAACGGCCTTTCCGCCGGACTATACGTGGCGTACTACCGTAACCAGTCGTTTGAGCGGAAGTTGGTGAGTTCCGAAAACGTGCTGGTCAAGACCAATGACAACGACTGGTCACAGGTCAAGGCAGGTACGCGGGACGCCGAGTTCGCGGCAATGCGGGTGCGGCTGGGCACCGCCGAATTGCGCCTGAATCGAATCGCAGCAGGCGCGACCGATACCCGCTGGCAGGTGCAGTGGTTCTACTGGATCGATGGTCGTCTCACGGCCAATCCGTATCTCGCGAAGGCGCTGACGACCTGGTCCCGCTTGCGTGGGCGCGGCGACGGCAGCGCGGTTGTCATCTTCTTCGCGCCGGCGGCGCAGAATGCCGGGGCTGACGTGGCGCTCGCGGCGCTGATGGAGGCGTCGGCGCCAGGCGTCGTTGGCGCCCTGCAAGCGATGACATCGCGCCGGGAAATCAAGTGATTGATCATCGCCCGCTGATTGCCCACGTGGTATACCGATTCAACGTCGGCGGACTGGAAAACGGGGTCGTCAATTTGATCAACAACATGCCGGAAGAATGTTATCGGCATGCTGTGATATCGCTCACCGACATCACGGACTTTCGCAATCGCATCCGGCGCAAGAACGTCGAATTCGTCGCATTGAACAAGCCTGCGGGTCATGCACTGCGAATATACCCGCGGCTTCATTCACTTTTCCGATCGATGCGACCCGCAATCGTTCACAGCCGCAACCTCGCCGCGTTGGAGGTATCCGCACCTGCATGGGCGGCCGGTGTTCCGGTGCGCATCCATGGCGAACATGGCCGTGATGTGGGAGATCTTGACGGATCCAACCGGAAATACCGATGGGTGCGGCGGCTCTACAGCCCTTTTGTGACGCACTATGTGGCGCTGTCTCGCGATCTAGAAGGGTACCTCGTCGGAAAAGTCGGCATAGCGAAGACTCGTGTGACCCAACTCTACAACGGAGTGGACATTGCGCTTTTTCATCCGGCAAACGGTGCACGCGTACCGATTTCCGGCTGCCCGTTTACTGGTGAGGCGCTCTTTCTTGTAGGAACGGTGGGTCGCATGGAACCGGTCAAGGATCAGACCAACCTTGCCGCGGCGTTTATCGAGGCCGTGCGTCGCGCCCCCGAACTGCGCGGGCGCTTGCGCCTTGTCATGGTCGGCGACGGGCCCTTGCGCGTCGCGGCGTCGACCATCCTGCGCCAGGCGGGCATGGCGGATCTGGCTTGGTTGACAGGCGAGCGAAGCGACATTCCGGACGTTTTGCGCGGGCTGGACTGTTTTGTTCTCCCCTCTCTGGCGGAAGGCATATCGAATACGATTCTCGAAGCCATGGCTTGTGGGCTTCCTGTGGTGGCCACCGATGTCGGCGGCAACAAGGAGCTGCTGGATTCCGGTACGACCGGCGAGTTGGTGCCGGCTGCGGACCCGGTTAGGTTGGCGCAAGCCATACGCGCATATGTCGCCAATCCTTCAGCTGCCGCTGCCGCCGGACGGGCGGGCCGGGCCCTGGTCGAGCGCCGGTTCAGCCTCGAATCAATGACATGTGCCTATCGAAGCTTGTACGACCGTTTGCTGGGTGGACACGGGCAATCGGTCCGCGCCGCCGGTGCAGCGCGATAATCGACCAATTCGGCAACAGGAAACAGCATCATGTGCGGTATCACCGGAGTGTTCGACACAAAGGGCAAGCGCGAAATCGATCAAGCGACGCTCAGGCGCATGAACGATTCGCAGATCCATCGCGGCCCGGATGAGGGCGACGTGCATGTCGAACCCGGTCTGGGCCTCGGGCATCGCCGCCTTTCAATCATCGACGTATCCACTGGACAGCAGCCGCTTTACAACGAGGACGGTACCGTTTGCGTGGTTTTCAACGGCGAGATATACAACTATCAGGATCTCATTCCCGAATTGCAGGCGCTTGGGCACGTGTTTCATACCCGTAGCGACACCGAGGTCATCGTACACGCGTGGGAGTCCTGGGGAGATCGCTGCGTCGAGCGGTTTCGGGGGATGTTCGCCTTCGTGTTGTGGGATCGCAATCGGGAATCGCTGTTCATGGCGCGCGACAGATTGGGAGTGAAGCCGCTTTACTACGCGTTGTTGCACGATGGCACCCTGTTGTTCGGATCCGAATTGAAGTCGATCCTCGCGCACGGCGGCCTGCGACGTGACATTGACCCGCTGGCGGTTGAGGAGTATTTCGCGCTCGGATACGTGGCCGAACCGCGCACGATCTTCCGCCAGGCCCGGAAACTGCCGCCCGCCTCCACCTTGCTGATTCGTCGCGGCGAGCCGGTAGGCGAGCCACGTGAATACTGGGACGTTCGCTTCAAGCTCGACAACATCATTGGTGTCGAAGACGCATGCGGGCAACTGGTTGAAAAACTCAAGGAGTCGGTGCGCCTGCGCATGATCTCCGAAGTGCCGCTGGGCGCCTTTCTGTCCGGTGGTGTCGATTCGAGCGCGGTGGTCGCGATGATGGCGGGCATAACCGACGAGCCCGTCAATACATGCTCGATATCGTTCTCCGACCCCGCCTACGATGAGGCCCAGTTCGCGCAGAAGGTGGCCGAGCGTTATCGCACCAATCATCATGTCGATAAGGTCGAGAGCGATGACTTTGACCTCATCGACACGCTTGCTCGGCTCTACGACGAGCCCTATGCCGACAGTTCCGCGATCCCGACCTACCGGGTTTGCCAGTTGGCCCGCAAACACGTCACGGTGGCTCTCTCGGGCGACGGTGGCGACGAGACTTTCGGTGGTTACCGGCGTTACAAACTGCACCTGATGGAAGAGCACATGCGCAGTGCCATGCCAATGGCTTTGCGCAAGCCGCTTTTCGGCATGCTCGGACGGCTCTATCCCAAGGCCGATTGGGCGCCCCGGGTATTCCGTGCCAAGACCACGTTCGAGGCCCTCGCACGCGATTCGGTGCAGGCGTATTTCCACAGCATGTCCCTGATCCGCGACGCGGAGCGCCAGGCCTTGTACAGCGATTCGTTCCGGCGGGAACTGGCCGGCTACACCGCGCAAGAGGTGTTCTCGCGTCACGCTGCCCGCGCGAACACCGACGATCCGCTCGCATTGATCCAGTACATCGATCTGCATACCTACCTGGTCGGGGACATCAACACCAAGGTCGACCGCGCCAGCATGGCCCATTCCCTCGAAGTGAGAGAACCGCTTATGGACCACCCCCTTGTCGAGTGGCTGGCGACGCTGCCGTCAGCTCTGAAGATGCGCGGGCAGGAAAGCAAGTTCATGCTCAAGAGAGCGATGGAGCCGTACTTGCCTTCCGACATCATGTACCGCCCCAAGATGGGCTTCGCGGTACCGTTGACACGCTGGTTCCGTGGCCCGTTGCGGCAGCGTGTGCGCGATTCGCTGCTGGGCGGGCCGATGGCCGATTCCGGCTGGTTCAATCCCGCCGCCATCCGGAAGCTCGTCGAGCAGCACGAATCGGGTCGGCGGGATCACAGCACGCCCATCTGGACGCTTCTGATGTTCGAAGCGTTCCTGCGCTGTGCCATGGGCGCGCCCGCAGGCAGCGACAAGTAGGCTATTGGACGCGGGAGCCGGAAATGCAGATCGCAGGTGATTCGATACGGGTACTCAAGGCATTGTTGACCAATCAATTGGCGCGCTTCTCGTCCGCTACATACATGCGCATGACGCAGGAAACTGGACGTGGAGAGGCGGCCGGATCCTCCCCTGAGGAGGTCGGGCAGTATTTCGTTGATTGTTTTTTCGATTATTTTGATGCGATCGGTGTTCCGCGCGACGGGATCGCTGAGGCAATCGCGGACAGGGTCGTCCTGGAATACGGGCCGGGTGACATTCTGGGGGTCGCCCTGATGCTGGCGGCCTATGGGGCGCGCAAGGTCTATTGCGTGGATCGATTCGCATTGCTGCAGCCGACCGACTTCAATGTCGCGGTCATGCGGGCGATACTCGTGTCGCTGGGCCCGGACGTGCGGGCATGCGCGGACGATTGCTTTCGCAAAGCGGGCGACCCAGGCTCGGGATTCGCAGCCGACCGCATCGAATATCTGGTGCGACCCGACGGGCTGTCGGGCCTGGAAGGCGTGATCGATATGGTCGTGTCGCGCGCCGTGCTCGAACACGTCAATGATCTGGGAGCCACTTTCAGGGATATGTCCGCATGCCTGCGCGCTGGCGGAACAGCCGTACATCTGGTCGATTTGCGAAGTCACGGGCTGCACCGGCGCAATCCGCTCGACTTTCTTGAATGGTCGGCACCGATGTGGCGGCGGATGTATTCTCACAAAGGCGTACCGAACCGCTTTAGGATCAACCAGTATCGCGAGATCATCGAGAAATTGCCGTTTGACGTCGTTGCGCTCAAGGTGACGCAACGTGCCGCACAGAGCGACCTCGAAGAGATACGGGAGTGCCTCCCTGTCGAGTTCAGGAAGCTTTCCGACGACGACCTCGCCTGCCTGGGTTTCTGGCTGGAGTTCCGCAAGCGCGCCGGCCAGGCGGGGGGATACGATCAACCCGGACGTCCGAATTGAAGATTCTCTACCACCACCGTACCGCTTCCAATGACGGTCAGGCGGTGCATATCGACGAACTTGTCGGCGCCCTGCGCGACGCCGGGCATGAAGTGCGCATTGTCGGACCAGGCTCGCAGCGGAACAGCGGGATGGGCAGGGAAGTGGGCTGGGTACAAAGGCTCAAGGAGGTGCTGCCCAGGACTCTCTATGAACTGATGGAACTCGGGTACTCGCTGTTTGCATATCGCCGCCTGATGGCGGCAGTGCGCGAATTCGGACCTGATGTCATTTACGAACGCTACAACCTGTTTCTGCTGGCCGGGTTGATGCTGAAGCGCCGCACCGGATTGCCTCTGCTGCTGGAAGTCAACAGTCCACTGGTGCGCGAGCGAAGCCAGTTCGGGGGCCTGAGTCTCAAGCGGGTCGCGCGATGGACCGAGGGGGTCGTCTGGCGAGGCGCGGATTTCGTCCTTCCGGTAACCCGCGTGCTTGGCGCGGAAATTGCCGCGTATGGTGTCCCTGACGAGCGGATCGTGGTGATCCCGAACGGAATCAATCAGTCCCACTTTGCCGGCGCGCCCGACCCGGCATCGGCGCGGCGTACGCTGGGTTGGCCCGATGCACTTGTTCTTGGATTTACCGGGTTCATACGCGATTGGCACGGTGTGGACCGAGTCGTGCGCTGGATGGCCTCGCCGAATGCCCCCGAAAACGCCAGGCTGCTCGTGGTGGGTGACGGACCCGTGCGCGGGGCCCTGGAATCGCTGGCGCGCGAACTGTCGCTCGGCGACCGGATCCGCTTCACCGGGGTCATTCCGCGTGAGGACGTGCCGCGGCATGTGGCAGCCTTTGATATCGCACTCCAACCCGCCGTAGTGCCATGGGCGTCGCCGCTGAAACTGTTCGAGTATCTCGCGTTGGAGAAGGCCGTTGTGGCCCCGGCAGTCCCGAACATCAAGGAAGTCCTGGTTGACGGCGACAATGCGGTGCTCTTCGATCCGGCGGCGGCGCACGGATTCGAAGACGCGCTGACTCGCCTTTGCTCCGATCAGGAACTCCGCACGAGGGTGGGACGGGCGGCCGGCGAATCCATCCGGCGCCTGGGCCTCACATGGCGCGACAACGCGCGGCGCGTCGTTGACCTGGCTTCGCGGGCCGGCGCGGACAAACGTGCATCGGCCGTCTGAGCCGGCGGAAAACCCATGCGCATACTCACTTTCTCCTCGCTCTATCCGAGCGCCGCCATGCCCAGCCACGGCATCTTTGTCGAAACGCGGTTGCGCCATCTGCTTGCTTCGGGCAAGGTGGACGCCCGCGTGATCGCACCGGTACCGTGGTTTCCGTTTACCCATGCGCGGTTCGGGGAGTACGCGCGCTTCGCCGCCACGCCGCGCTTCGAGGAACGCGATGGCATTCGCGTGGCGCATCCACGATTCCTGCGCTTGCCGAAGATAGGCATGACCAGTGCGCCGCGTACGCTGGCGCATGCGGCCATCGCGGCGGCGCGCAGGTTGATCGCGGAAGGCTACGACTTCGACCTCATTGACGCGCACTATTTTTATCCGGATGGCGTGGCGGCCGTGATGATGGGCCGTGCGCTGGGCAAACCGGTAGTGATCACGGCGCGCGGGACCGACATAAACCTGATTCCGAAATACGCGCGGCCGCGCGCCATGATCCTCGACGCGGCGCGCAGATGTGACGCCATGATTACCGTCTGCGCCGCGCTCAAGGAAGAACTGGTGGCACTTGGCGCGCCGGAGGAGAAGGTAACGGTGTTGCGCAACGGCGTGGATCTGAAGTTGTTTTTTCCCGAAGACCGCGATGCCGCGCGCCAGACATTCGGGATGCGGCGCTTTTCCATCGCGTCCGTCGGTCATCTTATCGAGCGCAAAGGGCACGATCTCGTCATTGGCGCGCTGACCCAGTTGCCTGATGCTGAACTGCTGATCGCCGGCGCAGGACCGGAAGAAGCCGGCTTGCGCGAACTGGCTGCCAGGTCGGGTGTGATCGATCGGGTGACCTTTCTGGGTGCCATGCCGCAAGCGCGCCTGCGGACGCTGTATGCCGGTGTGGATTGCCTGGTGCTGGCCTCCAGCCGGGAGGGCTGGGCCAACGTGTTGCTGGAAGCGATGGCATGCGGCACACCGGTGGTGGCTTCCAATGTATGGGGAACGCCTGAAGTGGTGGCCGCGCCCGAGGCAGGTGTGCTCATGGGTGAACGCAGCGTCGCCGGTGCGGCGGCCGCGGTAACGACTTTGCGTTCGGCGTTGCCGGCGCGAGCAAAGACGCGTGCCTATGCCGAGCGATTCAGCTGGGACGACACCACCCAGGGACAGCTGACCCTGTTTGAATCCATCCTCGGCCGGTGGCGGAATTCATGAGACAGCGGGGCGATCATGCGTGACCTGATCCTGACGCTTTTCGTGTTCGGGTCGATTCCCTACATATTCAAGCGCCCGCATTTTGGACTGATGATGTGGATTTGGCTTAGCATCATGAATCCGCACCGGCTGACCTGGGGCTTCGCCTATTCAATGCCGTTCGCACAGGCGATCGCCATCGCAACGCTCGGAAGCGTGCTGGTCAATTTCAACCGGCTTGAGAGATTCCCGCTCAACGGAATTACGCTCGCGATGATCTGTTTCATGTTCTGGATCGGAGTCTCGCCGGTGTTTTCCTTCCATCCCGACTACGAATTCGATTTTTGGTTGCGGACGATCAAGATCCAGCTCATGGTGCTGATCACGCTTCTGATCGTCGGTAACCGCGAAGACCTCGTCAAGCTGGTGTGGGTGCTGACCCTATCGATCGGATTCTTTGGAGTCAAGGGGGGCCTGTTCACGCTCGCCTCGGGCGGCAGCTACCGGGTGTGGGGACCGAGCGCCACGTTCATCGAGGACAACAATCACCTGGCCTTGGCGACCATCATAAGCGTGCCGCTGTTTCGCTATCTGCAGATGTATGCCGACCGGCTATGGCTGAAACGGGCCTGTGCCGGAGCGGTCCTGCTGAGCATCGTGTCTGCGCTAGGGTCACACTCGCGCGGTGCCCTGCTGGCCTTGCTGGCGATGGGCTTTTTTCTCTGGCTGAAGAGCTCCAAGAAAGCCGTGATTGGCGTGCTGGTGGTGGCGGCTGTGCCGCTGATTTTTGCGGCCATGCCGGAAAACTGGACCGAACGTATGCGTACCATCACGACCTACGACCAGGATGCATCCGCCATGGGGCGCATCAACGCCTGGTGGATGGCCTTCAATCTCGCTGTCGACCGATTTCCGCTCGGCGGTGGCTTCGCCATCTACGAACCGGACGTTTTTGCGAAGTACGCCCCCGTTCCGGACGACATCCACGCCGCGCACAGCATCTACTTCCAGGTTCTGGGTGAGCACGGTTTCGTCGGGTTGTTCCTGTTCCTGTCGATCTTCGTGCTGGCGTGGTTTCAGGGGGAGGCGATCGTGCGCAGGACAAGCGGCAAGCAAGGCCTTGAATGGGCGCGGGACCTGGCCGCGATGTCGCAGGTATCGCTGATCGGCTACGCGGTGGGCGGGACGTTTCTCAGTCTCAGTTATTTCGATCTGCCTTACTACGTTGTGGTCATATTGGTCATCCTCGACCGCATTGTGAAAAAGCAGTTGGCGCCACCCGCGCGCACGATATCTCCGTACGTGATGCGCGTTGCGGATCCGCCGCAGGGCGGACCTCCGCCAGACCCAGCTCGACCAGTCAAGTCGTGAAACGATGATCGAGTCGCTTCCCCTGCTGGCTTGGCCCCGCAAGACCCCGCTGTTGACGGTACTCATCTATCACAGGGTGCTGGCCGAGCCCGAAGAGTTGCGCGAGGGAGAGGTCGATGCACGGCTGTTCGAGATGCAAATGGCCTTTCTGGCGCGGAATTTCAGCGTGTTGTCACTGACGGAGGCCATCGGCAGTCTCAAGGCGGGCCAATTGGCCAAGCGTGCCTGCTGCATCACCTTCGATGACGGCTATGCCGACAATCTTACGCTTGCGCTTCCCATCCTCGAGCGCCATGGACTGCCTGCGACGGTGTTCGTCGCCACCGCCTATTTGGACGGTGGCCGCATGTTCAACGACACTTCGATCGAGATAATCGCGCGTTGCCGCGCGGGCGAAATTGATCTGACTTCGATTGGACTCGAACGCATGTCGCTTGGCACGCCGGAAGCGCGCAAGTTGGCGGTGCGGGCGCTGCAGATGCGTTTGAAATACCTGAATCCTGCCGAGCGTGAGCAAAACGTCAAGCGTGCCGTGGCACTTGCAGATTGCGGCCCGTTGCCGAACGACCTGATGTTGTCCACGGAGCAACTGCGGGAACTCTCGCGACGCGGCGTGGAGATTGGCGGGCACACCGACGCGCACGCAATACTGACCACCCTTGACAATGAAGGTGCCTTGCGCGAGATCAGGCTTGGCAAGCAAACACTGGAGCGCGTAACCGGCAAGCCTGTCACAAGCTTCGCGTATCCGAATGGCTGGCCAGGACGGGATTTCGGCGCCGAACATGTGGCCCTGGTACGCGACCTCGGATTCAAGTGTGCCGTGACGACGGCTCCCGGGGTCGCATGCGTGAATGACGATCCGTACCAGATTCCCCGCTTCATTCCCTGGGGGCGTCCAACAGCCAGATTCGCGTTGCGCATGTTGCGCAATGCGAATCTGGGCGCCCCCGCGGCGGCTTGTTAACTGCCGTGCTAGTCGATCATTGCATCAGCCTCTGGCGTGGTCGCCTGCAAGAAGGCTGTCGCCACAGCCCGATCCCGATCCAGCCATTGCGACGGCGGCGCCGTGCGCGGACCGATTCTGGACATTCATAGCCATGCCCACCACTTCGGAGAATTCCATTCTCAAGCGCATTACGGGGCCATTCAGGGAATTCGGGCCGGGCGCGGGGTCGCTCTACGTGATCGACCGGATCCTTGGACGCGTTTCCCCGCACCTCAAGTTGTACGTATACGAACTGATGGTGCAGCCGATTACCGACAAGCCTCTGGTTCCCGGACGCCTGGCGAGCAGCGTCGAGATTCGCGAAATCCGGCGCGGCGACCCGGAAGTCGAGCGCATGCCGGCGCGCCCCGACATCAAAGAGTCGCGTTTCTCCCAAGGCGCCATATGCCTGGGGGCCTACCAGAAGGGACGGCTGATCGGTTTCATGTGGTTTTGTCATGACCGCTACGACGAGGACGAAGTCCGCTGCACGTACGTCCTGTCACCCGAAAATCGGGCGGTATTTGATTTCGACTTCTATCTTTTTCCCGAGCATCGCATGGGCCTCGGTTTTGTCGGCCTGTGGAATGGAGCCAATGCCTATTTGCGCAGTCAAGGCATCGATTTCACGTTCAGCAGGCTGACTCGATTCAACCTCACATCACGCCGCGCCCATCAACATCTTGGCTGGAAGCTCGCGGGGCGTGCGCTGTTCTTCCAGGCCGGGCGGTTCGAACTGATGTTCTCGAGCGTGCTGCCGTACGTCAGCATAACCGCTGGCGCCGGCCGGCGAGTCGAACTGCGTCTGAATGCCGATGCGCTGCGCCAACCGTGACAAGCAGGATGTGGCAACGGATTGGGGCGAAATGAAACGGTGCGCGGGAATTCCGCGTCAATTCAGGGCGCTGTGTGAAGATTCGTTAATTGTAGAATCGCGTCATTGCGCGCAATGGCGGGGAAAATGAAAATGGAAGACGTGATCGGGATTCTCGGGGACTACATCAGGCAGGAATTCGGTTACGAAGGGCCGCTTGATCCCCAACTGGATCTGCTGGAAGCCCAGGTGATCGATTCCTTCAGCATCGTGCAGCTGGCCGTTTTTGTCCAGGAGAAATTCGGAGTCGAACTCGAGGCCGACGATCTGGTGCGCGACAACCTGTCGCGACTGTCGAGCATCGCTGCGCTGATCGAGAGAAAGAATTCCGCCGGGCAGGTATAGCGCGGCAGTCTGACCAGCCGTACGAGATAGTTGTATGAGGGCTTGAGCCGAATCGGGAACGAACTGTCCCCGTCGGTTTGTCGTGCCGCGGGGCAACCGCCTCCATTTGACCTGTAGGAGCAGCACCAAATGCCTAGATCGATTCCCCGGTTTCTCGCCGAAACCGCCGAGCGTCTGCCAACCAAGGCAGCAATCGTGTCGAGCAACCGCTCGATCACGTTTTCCGAGTTGTACAACGACGCCTTGGCAACGGCGGAATGCTTCCGCGAACTGGGTATCCGCACCGGCGACCGGGTGGGCGTGTGCATGGAGAAATCGGTCGATCAGGTGTTGGTGATCCTGGGCATCCTGTTTGCCAACGGGGTGGTCGTGCCGATACTGCCGCGTTTGAAGGAACCCAACATCCGGCACATCATCGACAACTCCGGGATGGTGGCGATGGTGACCGATTCCGATCGTCTCAAGGAGGTTTCGGGATTTTCCGGCATCGTCAAGCTCGTCGTGGGGCGCGGGGAGGTAGTGGCGGACTGGCCGAATATCGCCTACATGCGGCGTTACATGCAGCCGAATCGCCATTTCGACCGGATCGGCGCGGACAATGCGGCAATCATCTATTCATCGGGCTCCACTGGCCGCCCGAAGGGCATCCTGATTGCGCATCGCAATCTTGCCGACGGCGCGGACATTGTGTCCGAGTATCTGGGCACAAGCGAAAGCGATCGCATCGGTTGTGTTCTGTCGTTCAACTTCGACTACGGACTGAACCAGATTTGGCAGACCATCCGCAACGGGGCGACGCTGTACCTGCACGAACTTGCGTTGCCGAACGACATGTTTGTGTTCCTTGCCAAGGAAAAGATCACCGCCTTGCCGGTGATGCCGGTCATCATCACCAAGATGTTCGACCGGCGCCTGAAGATAGCGACGGCGGCACACGACTTTTCCGCCCTCAGGTATGTGTGCTCGACCGGCGGGCGCCTGTCCGATACGATGCTCAAGGACCTCAAGACGGCATTTCCGAAGGCCCGTATCTTCTCGATGTTCGGTCTCACTGAAGCGTTCCGTTCTACGTATCTCGACCCGGACAAACTCGATAGCCATCCCACGTCCGTCGGCAAGTCGATCCCCGGTTGTCAGGTCATGGTGCTCGACGAAAAGGGTGACGAATGCGCGCCCAACGAGGTCGGCGAACTGGTTCATCGCGGCGCCACCGTTTCAAAGGGATACTGGCGCGACCCGGAAAACACGGCCAAGGTTTTCAGGACCCACCCGAGGTTTCCGGGCGAGACACTTGTCTTCAGCGGCGACAAGGTCTATCGCGATGACGAAGGCTACCTTTATTTCGTCGCTCGCGGCGACGAAATGATCAAGACCAAGGGCTTTCGCGTCAGCCCGACGGAGGTGGAGACCGAAGTCATACGCCATCCGGACGTCCGCGAGGCGGTCGCATTCGCGGTGCAGAATATCGAGGTTGGCGAGGATATCGGTTGCGCATACACCACCGAGAACGGCCAGCCCGTCCCCGAACATGCTCTCAAGCAATTCCTGAAGGGCAACCTTCCCGGTCACATGGTGCCGGTGTATTTCATCCATTTCGATGCCTTTCCGATAACCGGCAATGCCGGCAAGCTCGATCGAAAATCGATCAAGCAGGCTTCGTTCGAGAAGCTGGGGATCGATCCCGAAACCGGCAGCCGCGCCGTCAAGCCTTCCTGAGCGCACCCATGCCTGCGGAAATACTCGCACGTGTCGTGATCGGCGTGATTGGTGACGATATCCACGTCGTGGGCAATCGCATCATGCAGCTGGCGCTGGAGGAATCAGGGTTCCAGGTTTTCAATTTGCGCACGCGCAACCGTCCGGAGCATTTCTGCCAGGCCGCGCTCGAAGTCAATGCGCACGCGGTGTTTGTTTCATCGCTCAACGGCGAGGGTGAGTATTGGTGTTCGGATTTTCGCAGCCGTTTCAACGCCATCGGTCTGGGAGAAGCGCTTCTTTACGTAGGTGGAAACATCGTGGTCGGAGACCGCCCGCAGGCGGAGGTGGTGCGGTTGTTCAAGCAATACGGCTTTGACCGCGTGTATCACCAGCAGCCCGATATAAGCATCGCGATCAATGACCTTTTGAAGGATTTGAAGAATGGCCCGCCCGTCAGCTAGTTCCCGACTTCAGGATATCGAGCGTTATCGCGCCCAGGTAACATCGCATCCGCTCGCGCAGGGCATCGAGCCCGACGAAGTCCGCGCGTTTCTCGCCGCGGTGCCGCCGCGACGCTTCCCGGGAGTCGCGTATGCCGAACGCGGCGCGATACCCTGCATTCAGCCGCGTGGCGGCTTTCCCAGGTACGAGTCGCAATTCCAGCTGACGCGCCAACTCAGCCAGGCAGGTGCGGATTTCATTCCTCTCACCATCGACAGCTACACGCGCCAGAATCAGTACGAAACCGCAACCCAGCTCCTGCACCGAAGCGAGGACGAAGAGCGCAACTATCTCAACGGCTATCCGCTGGTAAGTCACGGTTATCGCCTGACCCGGGGGCTGTTCGAAGGCATCGATAAGCCCATCAGCCTGCGTCACGGCACGCCGGATGCGCGCCTTCTTGTAGAGGTTGCACTCGCATCCGGAATCGCCGAGATCGAAGGCGGCGGGATATGCTATTGCCTGCCGTATTCGGAAGGTTTTCCGCTTGATCGATGCCTGCTCTACTGGCAATACGTCGACCGCGTCTGCGCCTTCAATTCGACGCCGGAACGCCCCATCCACAGGGAAAGCTTCGGGCCGCTCAGTGCCACGCTGGTTCCGCCTGCAATTGCCGTCGTGGTTCAGATCGTGGAGGCGTTGCTGGCGGCCGAGCAGGGCGTGCTGTCATTCGCGGTAAGTTTCGGACAAACCGGTTCGATGGTCCAGGATATCGCGACGGCCAGGGTCCTGCGGCAATTGACCAACCATTACCTCCACGAGTTCGGCTTCGGCGATGTTCGCACCTATCTGGTCTACCACCAGTGGATGGGGCAGTTCCCGATACAACGGGAGAAGGCTGCCGCGCTCATATCCGGAGCCAGCCTCGTGGCCAGCCTGATCGGCGCCGACAAGATCGTCGTCAAGACGGTGGACGAGGCGCTGGGCGTGCCGCGCGCCGAGATCAATGCGGAGGCGGTCGATACCGTCCGATATCTGCTGCGAATCTTCGGCAGTGCCCAGCCGGTTACATCCCCCCTCATCGAGGCAGAGGCCGTGTTGATCGAGTCGGAGGTTCGCAGCATTCTCGATTCGATTTTCGCGATGCCCGGCAGCGTGTTCTGGGAAAGCGTGTTTCGCGCCTTCCAGCTTGGCCACATCGACGTGCCGTTCTCGCCCCATGCCGAAAACGCCAACCGGCTGATTTCCATGCGCGATGCGAACGGGTCGATCCGCATCGCCGACCGTGGCAACGTACCGATTTCCGACCACGACGCACGCGCTGAGCGCGGCTTGCTTGCCGCACGCGGCAGTTCGTCGGATAAGACCTATCGGCAATTGCTTGCGGACATAAACATCATGATGTGAACCGATTATGGAAGATTCAATGTCCGTTGCCGCGACCAATCCCGCCCGAGTCGCCATCGACATCGGTTCCACCGTCGTCAAGGTGGCCAAGGTCGGTGCGGATGACTCGCTCATGGAGCAGAGTTTTTTCGCGCGCGACTTCAAGGTCGGGATTGCCACGCAGGTCGAGTCCATTCTCTCGGACCTCGCGATCCCGCTCGACTCCGACAACATCATCGTATGCTCCTCGGCCAACGGCGGGCTGCGCGTCGGCATCGTCTGTCTGAGCAAGCATTTCAGCGGCGCCGCCATCCGCAACCAGGCCTTGCTGGCTGGTGCCAACCCGGTTTACCTGCGTGATTTCGATGAGCCCGGCGGAGACCAGAGCAAGGTCGACATCCTGATTGTCGCCGGCGGAATCGACTGTGGCGATGCCGGCCCGCTGGAAGAGCGTCTGAGGAAATTCGATCCCGGACTTTACCGTTTTGGAGCACTCGCCTATGCCGGCAATGCCAGCCTCGCTGCGATGTTCGTCGACTTGTTTCCCGGCGCCTCGGTGATCGGCAATCCGCTTGCGGGCGCGCTTGTCAGCCGCCTGCCGACCGTATTCGAAGCCATCCGGCGTGCGTATCTGGACGACCTCGTCTACAAGGAAGGTGTGAGTGAATTGCGCGGCAATCTGTCGCGCGGCATTCGCCCGACGCCGGAAATTGCCAATCGGGGCTTTCAAAGGGCGGTATTCAACCGCTCGTCCATCAAGATCATCGGCGCCTGCGTCGTGATCGACATCGGAGGCGCAACCACCGACCTGCACTACACCGTGGAGATCATCCGCGGCGAGAGCGAACACAAACCGTCGCCCACGTCATCCATCGCCCGCTATGTATTCGCCGATCTGGGCATCGTCGCGTCCCGCGAGAGCGCATTGCTCCAAATCCGGACGCATTCGAGGTTGTACGAATTCCTGAGCGTGGTACAGGTCGGGGACGTCCAGCAGACCTATCAATCGTTGCGCGAGGGCGAATTCGAACCGTCCCCGCAGTTTCTCTCGTACGCCTGCCTGTTCCTCGCGCTGGATCGCTTCTCGCGCGGTGATGGCCCGGGACTGCCGACGGCGGATGTCGGCAAGATCGCCCAGTTCATCCTTACCGGCGGGGCCGCGCAGACGCTGGACGAAACGATGGTCGACGGAGTTGTCGGGCTGTTCGCCGCCAAGGGAAGCGCAAAGCCGATCATCATGATCGACCGAAAGTATCAGTTGTGGGTCGACGGCATCACCTGGGCCGACTTGAATGCAATTTGATGAGGTAGCGCGGATGCAGCTTTGCAGCAGGTTGCCGAGGAGCATTTCTTGAATATCGACAAGACGGGTGCATGGCGCGGCATTTCCGCCGAGCAGATGGAGAAGATGGCCAATGAACATGGCACCCCGTTCTATTTGTACGACGCGGACGCGATCAACGCGAAGATCGGTGCGGTCCGCAACGCGTTTGCAGGCTTCGCCAAGGTGTACTACGCGGTCAAGGCCAATCCGAACCTGGCACTTCTGCGTGCCGTTCGCGCCACTGCCGATGGCCTGGACATTTCTTCCGGTGGCGAACTCGAGCAGGCGCTGCTGGCCGGCTATGACGGGGAGCAATTGAGCTTCGCCGGTCCGGCAAAGACCATGCCCGAGCTGGCTGCGGCGATCAGGGCGGGCGTTGGCTGCATCAGCATCGAGTCCCGACGCGAACTCGATGAATGCATCGAAATGGCAAGGCGCACCGATACGAAGGCGAATATCCTGTTGCGCGTCAATCCCGTTCTGCAGATTCGCGCCTACGGCCTGAAAATGGGCGGCAAGGCCGTCCAATTCGGCATCGACGAAGAGGAACTCGGTGCAACTCTCGAGGTGGTCGCGAGGCATACCGGGCAACTCCGCTTTCGCGGCATTCACGTCTATGCAGGCAGCCAGTGTTTCGAGCCATTCGGCGTAATCGAAGGTGTCCGGAACACCCTGCGCATTGCAGGCGAAATCGAGCGCAGCAGCGGGTTTCACTGCGGCGTCGTCAATCTCGGTGGCGGATTCGGGGTCGCGCATTCGGAGGACGCGCGTGAACTCGAACTGGCGCCTGTGGCCGCGGAACTTGGCCGCGTGTTCCAGGACTTCGTGAGCGCACCTGGCGGGCCGCGCGAGATGGTTTTCGAACTGGGTCGTTACCTGACGGCTGATGCGGGCGTGTATGTCGCGCGGGTGGTCAGCAGCAAGCGCTCGCGCGGCAAGGCGTTCTTCGTTTCCGATGGCGGCCTGCATCATCATCTCACGGCCGCGGGCACGTTCGGCGCCGCGTTCAGATCGAATTTCGCGCTGCGCAATATTTCGCGACCGAACGCCGCCAGGATAAGGTGCAGCATTGCCGGCCCCTCATGCAATCCGACCGACCTGCTTGGTGTTGACGTCGAGATTCCGGAACCGCAGCATGGCGATCTGCTGGCCGTGCTGGCTTCCGGAAGTTACGGCTATACGGCAAGTCCGTTGTTGTTTCTCGGGCGTGATACGCCCGCAGAACTGATCCATCAGGGGGGTGTGGTCACGTTGGCTCGCAGACGCCGTTCGATGGTCGATTTCAACTGACCATGTCCCTTGGAAAAATGCAGTCGTAAAGTTTGGCACTAGGCTGCGGAGCCCGACGCGCCTGTAGCGCCCGGCTTGGCGGCTTTCTGCAACGAGAACGGGCGTTCGACGAGCAGGAACAGACAGGCGGACCCGACGACCGAAACCAGGAAGACCGGCACGGCCAGAAGGTAGTAGAGGTGGTCGGCATCACCCCGCGCAGGAGTGATGAGCCTGAATGCGAAGAAGAACCCGTGGATCATGAACGCATGCAGGAGATAAAACGAGTAGCTCATGTTGCCCAGCCAGCGCAATGGACGCACCGACAGCAGCATTGCACTCAGGCCGTTGCGTGTGAAAGCCTCGTGGCAAACGGCGAAATAGCAGACGAACAGCAGGGCAAACGCTGCTACCGACTCTGCCTTGTTGATCACCATCAGGTAGTAGCCGGCGAGAGCCAGCATGAGTGTCGGCATGCCGTAGCCGCGTGGCGCGTTGAAGTCGCGGTCGGCGCAAATCTCGTACAGCAGCATGCCCGAACCAAACATGACCAACCGGACGTGCGACGCGCCAAACGCGAATGACCAGCCGAACCCCAAAAGGCTGATCGCGGCGATTGCAGCCATTCTGGTCGTCGACCGGCGCATGCGCAGGCGCAGCATGGCGATCAGCACGGGGCAGGCGAGATAGAAGAAGAATTCGTAGCTCAATGACCATGCCACCTGGATCAGTGGCTGAATCGGCAGCATGCCGGGCAGGAGCAACATGTTGGACACGAGGTATCTCGTCAATTCAAGGTTCCCCTGCGGCAACTTGCTGGCTTGTGGCATGAAAAGGCTGGTCAGGAAGTAAAGCGCGAAGACCGCCAGGAAGGCAGGATAGATTCGCTCGACGCGGCGGCCCAGGAACTGCAGGTACCTGCGATTCTTCGATATGAGGGCGCCGTAGATCAGATG
This sequence comes from Burkholderiales bacterium, assembly GCA_043775255.1. Classification (GTDB taxonomy): domain Bacteria; phylum Pseudomonadota; class Gammaproteobacteria; order Burkholderiales; family JAEUOS01; genus JAEUOS01. The sequence continues at coordinate 5,528 of JAYVST010000369.1, read as the reverse complement.
TCCACTCAGGACAAAGAACAGATCGACACCGGTATTTCCTACTATGAACAGGCCAGTGGCGAGCCGGCTGGTGAAGCCATCGTTGCCGATCCACGGCAGGATGTCGGTGGAATAGTGGACGAAAAAGACCAGCAATACAGCGATCCCACGCAAGCCTTCCATCGGAAGATTGCGATCGGCGGTCTCTTGTGCCAGCTCGAAATGTCTACCTAGCCAGGCATGCAACGCGGATCGTGGAGGCATCGGATTACCGTGAATGTGGAATTGGAATATGGGTCGGATTACCGGCGAGAATGTGAAATGCCGCGCATACGGGTGCGGTAAACTCTAATGGGGTTCTGGGTGGATCGCGGCTAGCTTGGAGCAGCAAAGATGACAATGATTGTAAGGGCGCGGGCGCCGCTGCGGTTGGGACTGGCCGGCGGCGGTACCGACGTTTCGCCGTATTGCGACCATTTCGGCGGGTACGTGCTCAACGCCACCATCGACCGTTACGCATATGCGGTCATCAAGACGCTCGATGCGCCGGTATTGCGTTTCATTTCCACCGACAGACAGCAGACTGTCGAATTGCCACTGGCTGAGCAGTATCCCCTGGATGGCAATCTTGACCTGCATAAGGCCGTTTACAACCGCATCGTCCGTGAATTCAACGGCGGCCGGCCGCTGGCTGTCGAACTTTCCACTTTTTGCGACGCTCCCGTCGGATCCGGTCTGGGATCCTCGTCCACGCTTGCCGTGGTGATGTTGCGCGTCTTCGCGGAATTTCTCAATCTTCCGCTTGACGACTACACGCTTGCCAACCTTGCATTCCAGGTTGAGCGCGTCGATTGCCGCCTGCAAGGCGGGCGGCAGGACCAGTACGCGGCCACATTTGGCGGCTTCAATTTCATGGAGTTCTACGCGGATGAGAAGGCAGTGATCAACTCATTGCGCATCAAGAACTGGATCATCTGCGAACTGGAAGCCTCGCTGCTCCTGTTCTACACGGGTGTATCGCGCGAATCCGCGAAGGTGATTGCCGACCAGAGCGCCAACGTGCGGTCCGGCGCCGGCAAGACCGTGGAGGCCATGCATGCGCTCAAGCGCGAAGCGGCGCGCATGAAGGAATGCCTTCTGAGAGGTGATTTCGGCGGCATCGTCGAATCGATGCGGGAGGGATGGGCCAACAAGAAAGCGACATCGTCTTCGGTGTCGAGCGTGCATATCGAGCACATTTTCGAAGAGGCGCTGGCCGCGGGTGCGTCGGCCGGCAAGATCTCGGGCGCCGGCGGCGGCGGTTTCATGTTGTTCTTCGTGCCGCCCGACAGGCGCATGGACGTGATCCGCTCGCTCGAGCGATTCGACGGCAGCGTGAGCAATTGCCATTTCACGAAGACCGGAACCCAAGGCTGGAGGTTGTAATGCGACAAGTCATTTCCAATGAACTGGCGGAAAGCGCCGGAGTCATCAACGCAATGCGCGCCGACGCGCGGCTTGCCGGCGCGATCGAGGCTGTAGCGAACGCGTGCGTGGCGGCCCTGAAAGCCGGCAACAAGCTGCTCTTCATGGGCAATGGCGGCAGTGCCGCCGATTCGCAGCATCTTGCCGGCGAGATGGTCAGCCGATTCGCCTACGATCGCCCGGGGCTTCCGGCGTTTGCGTTGACCACCGACACCTCGGTGCTTACCGCGATTGGCAACGACTACGGCTATGAACGCCTGTTTTCACGCCAGGTGCAAGCCGTCGGCAAGGCTGGTGATGTCCTGTTCGGATTCTCCACCTCCGGCAAGTCACCCAATGTCCTCGCGGCTTTCGAGGCGGCGCGGGCGCTGGGCGTGGTCAATGTGGGCATGACGGGCAATTTGCGTGCGCGCATCGTCGAGGTGGTGGACCACTGCATCGAAATTCCGTCGGGCAGCACGCCGAGGATTCAGGAAGGCCATATCATCGCCGGCCATACTATTTGCGGCTTGATCGAGGCTGCGATGTTCCCGCGGACCTGAAGCATGCGCGCGGTGGTTCTCGCCGGTGGGCGTGGTACCCGCTTGCAGGCGCGTGTGCAGGACGTGCCCAAGCCGATGGCGCCGGTTGCCGGACGCCCATTCCTTGAGTACGTGCTTGATGGCCTGGTAAAGGCTGGAATGGGACCGATCGTGCTTTCCGTTGGCTACATGGCGGAAGTCATCATGGCGCATTTCGGCGGCAGTTATGGTGGCGCGCGCATCGAGTACGCGGTGGAAGAAAGCCCGTTGGGTACGGGAGGGGCCATAGCACATGCGCTGGCGGGTACGGGTCCGGCCCTGGTTGTGAACGGCGACACCTTCTTGAGGGCGGATTTTGCGGAGTTCGTTGCCTGGTACGAACGCGATCCCGTGCCGGTTGCAATCATGCTCCGCAGGGTGCAGGATATCGCGCGCTACGGCGCGGTCCGGCTGCAGGGCGACAGGGTCACCGCATTTGCAGAGAAGGGCGGCAGCGGCCCGGGGTTAATCAATGCAGGCGTCTACCTGGTGCATCCGGATGTATTCGGCAAATTCGGGTTGGCCGGGGCTTTCAGCTTTGAAACCGATCTGTTGCAGCGTCATCTGGATGCCTTGCAGGTGCGCGCATCCGTGACCGATGGCTATTTCATCGATATCGGCATTCCTGCGGATTTCGATCGCGCTCAGAGCGAACTCTCGCCCGGGGGTTGAATGACGGGCAAGCGTGCGCTGTTTCTCGATCGCGATGGCGTGATCAATGTCGACCATGGATACGTCCACAAGCCCGAGAATTTCCAGTTTGTCGACGGTATATTCGAGTTGTGCGCCGCGGCCCGGCAACGCGACTATCTGCTGATCGTCGTGACCAACCAGGCCGGCATAGGCCGCGGCTACTACAGCGAGGCACAGTTTCATGCCCTGACAGACTGGATGAATGCGCAATTCCTGGCGCGCTGCATCGAGATTGCACGGGTGTACTTTTGCCCCTATCATCCGGAACACGGGATAGGCGCCTACAAGCGCGATTCGCCAATGCGCAAGCCAAACCCCGGCATGATCCTGGCGGCCGGGCAGGATTTTTCGTTCGATTTGTCGGCTTGCGCTCTGGTGGGCGACAGCATCACGGACATGCAGGCAGGCCGACAGGCGGGCATTGTGCGGAATTACCTGTTTAACCCGGCGCACATCAGGGTCGCCGGCTGCACATCGGTAGCTTCGTTGCGCGAGCTCGTCGACCTCCTTTGACCTTGGCTGCTTCCAGTGGTGGGCCTCGCCAACTTGCGGAAATACCTGCAATGAAAATCCTGAAAAAACGTTAATACCGTACCGACACGTGATTTTTATCACTTGGCGTGTCGGATAAATATACACATTTCGATCATTCGTCTCTAAAGTATCGGCAATGGCATTGAATATTAAGGATTTTCGTGCCTGGTGTGGAAATTGCATCGTTTGCGTGTGCATATCGAGAGTGTCTGGCGTAATTGAGTTTTCTTGGTGTCATTGCTAGTCGGATCGGAGTTTATTGATGAATTCGTGGCTTAGGCTGCTTGCCAGCGCGTTATTGGCCTTGTTTGGCATGTCTGCCGCAGCGCAAGTGCCGGCCTATGTGGCATCGAGTCCGCTGCTGCCCATCATCACTTCGATGCCGGAAGGTGGTTGGGCGAAAGTCAATCTCAACCCGTTCAACAGCGTGTGGACGCCGCCCGAATTGCGCCCGCTGGCAAATGGAGGCGAACCGACGCCTGCGAAGCTGATCAGTGCCTGGAGCGGTTTTGCCTGGGACAGCAACCGTGGCGATCTGATTCTCTACGGCGGCGGCCACGCGAATTATTCAGGCAATGATGTCTATCGTTGGCGCTCCGGCACCCTGCAGTGGGAGCGTGCGTCACTACCGAGCGAGATTCAATTGGCGGTGGCGCCAGACTTGTATCTGGCGATCGATGGGGCCTTCGCCGCGCCGCCTTCCGCACACACTTATCAGAACAACACGTTTCTGCCGATTGCCGACCGCTTCCTTACGTGGGGCGGGGCGCCCTGGAACATCAACAGCAACTATCCGGCACCGGATGAAGCCAATCCCGGGCAGTTTCGCATCACCGGACCCTACCTGTTCAATCCTGCCAAGGCCGATGGCTCCAAGGTGGGTGGGAGCACGGGTTCGCACGTCCAGCGCGTGGCGCCCTACCCCGACATCGTGGGCGGCAACATGTGGGAAAACCGCGACATCTACAAGAACATTGTTTCGCCGGGCGCATTGCCGGGCGGTTTCGTGACCGGCTGTTCGACCTACGCGCAGGAAGGCGGCAAGGACGTCGTGTACGCGATGGCCTTTCCCGGCGACGGTACCACCAACTCCAACCTGTTTCGTTACCAGTTGACAAACCCGGCCGCACCCGCGCTCGATACGGTGGACATGGTGGGCACATTCTGGAGTGGCACCAGCGGCGTCCAGAAAACCTGCGGATACGATCCTGAAAAGCGCCTGCACGTGCGTACCGAAGGAACGGCGGTGCCATTTCTTTTCTGGGACCTGCAGACTTCCGGTGCAAACAACAAGGACAAACGGGTCGAAGTCACGGGCACCGTGCTGGATTTCCAGAATTGGCTGGTAAGCACGGGGACTTCCCTTGAAGGCTGTGCGCTGCAATTCGATCCGGTACGGAAAAACTTCGTGATCTGGTGCGGGACCGGCCTGGTCTGGAACTTGCACAGCCCGCAGTCGAACACTACTTCGGGATGGACCATATCGGCCATCAATTCGCCCTCGGCAGTGGTGCCGCCTGGTGACGTGGCCAACGGGATCCTCGGAAAATGGAAATACGCGCCTTATTACGACGTATTTGTCGGCCTGATGGATGCCGACAACGGTGACATCTGGGTTTACAAGCCTGTGGGTTGGCAGGCTCCCGGGACTGTCAACCAGTCGCCCAGCGTGACACTCACCAGTCCAACAACGGGCACGCAATACGCGGCGCCGGCGAGTGTCGACCTGAATGTTGCGGCGACAGACAGCGACGGCAGCATCAGCAAGGTCGAGTTTTACCGGGGTTCCACGCTGGTGGCGACAGTCACCGGCGCAGGGCCTTATTCGGCGAACGATTCGGGATTGCCGGTCGGTACATACAGCTACTGGGCCCGGGCCTACGACAATGCCGGCGGCAGTGCCGCTTCGGCGACAGTGACTGTCAACGTAGCGGCGATCAACAGCGGTCCTCCCATGAACGTAGCGGCGCAGGCCAACGGCGGGGTGGCGGTGGCGTCGAGCACGTTTGGAGCCGGGACGACCGCCGCTGCGGTGAACAATGGCGACCGCAAGGGGCAGGGCTGGGGCAGCGGCGGTGGTTGGCTGGACGCCAATCGCAACAGCTTTCCAGATTCACTGCAGATCGCTTTCAACAGCGCGCAGACGATCAGCGAGATCGACGTATTCACGATCCAGGACGCGTACGCGGCGCCGGCGGAGCCGACGGAGACCATGACGTTCAGCCTGTACGGGATCACGGCGTATGAGGTGCAGTACTACGATGGCAGCGCGTGGGTGACGGTACCGGGCGGCAGCGT
>JAYVST010000368.1:0-4996 GCA_043775255.1 Burkholderiales bacterium | reverse complement strand
CTGCGAAGCCGGTGGTTCCGGCATCGCCAGCGGCAAGCATGCAGCTTCATTGACGGCCGGCACGCCCGGCATCCTGCACGGCAATCGCACCTACCTTCTGCAGGACGCCAACGGGCAGATCACCGAGACCCATTCCATTTCCGCCGGCCTCGACTATCCCGGCGTCGGCCCGGAACATGCCTGGCTCAAGGACATCGGCCGCGCCGAATATGTGGCGGTGAACGACGATGAGGCGCTCGACGCGTTTCATCGCCTGTGCCGCATCGAGGGCATCATCCCGGCGCTCGAGTCGAGCCATGCGGTGGCGCAGGCGATCAAGATGGCGCCTGCGATGGCGCGGGACCATGTGCTGCTGGTCAACCTGTCCGGGCGCGGCGACAAGGACATGCATACCGTGGCCGAACGCTCCGGCATCACGTTCTAGGCGCGCACCCATGTCACGCATACAGAACGTGCTGGCGCAGCTCGCAGCCACTGGCCGCAAGGCCCTGATTCCTTACATCTGCGCCGGCGATCCGTCGCCCGCGCTCACCGTGCCGCTGATGCACGGGTTGGTCGGCGCCGGTTCCGACATCGTCGAACTGGGCGTGCCGTTTTCCGATCCCATGGCCGACGGCCCGGTGATTCAGCGAGCGTCCGAGCGGGCCCTGAAACACGGCGTTTCGCTCGCCGACGTGCTGGGCATGGTGGCCCAATTCCGCAAGAGCGACAACGCCACCCCGGTGGTGCTGATGGGCTATGCCAATCCGATCGAGCACATGGGCATGGAAGCCTTCGTCGCGCGTGCCAAGGCGGCCGGCGTCGACGGCGTGCTGGTGGTGGATTACCCGCCGGAAGAGTGCGAGGACTTCGACGCCCTGATGAAGAAGAACGGTCTCGACCCGATCTTCCTCCTGGCGCCTACGTCGACCGATGCGCGCATCGATGCGGTCGCGCGTGCGGCGTCGGGCTACGTCTACTACGTCTCGCTCAAGGGCGTGACAGGCTCCGGCGCGCTCGATATCGATGAAGTGGCGCGGCGCATTCCCGCGATCAAGGCGCGCGTGCGCATTCCGGTGGGTGTGGGCTTCGGCATCCGCGACGCCGCCACCGCCCAGGCGATCGCGCGCATCGCCGATGCGGTAGTGATCGGCAGCCGTATCATCCAGGAACTGGAGAGTGCGGCGCCCGGCACCGAAGTCGCCCGCGTGGCGGCCTTTGTGGCCGGCATTCGCAGTGCGATCGATGAAGTCGCCGTCTGAGATGGTAGTGCAGTCTGAGACGGTGGTGCAGACAGGCTGCGGACCGCAGGTGGCAGAGCGCGCAAGCGGGACGAGTTGGGGAAGAGTTGGAGTAGTGTTGCGTAAGTGTTGGGCAAGCGTCCCCAACCATCGATGGTCCCGTCAGCCATCGCTTGGTCGCGGGAAATGAGTGCGGCGTGACAGGCAGGCGCCAGTGATGAGTTTCGCAACTCGCGACAAGGGGGACGCATGAGCTGGATCGACAAACTTCTTCCGCCCAAGATGAACCGGGCCGACGGTGGCCCGCGCAAGAGCGTTCCGGAAGGCGTCTGGGTCAAGTGTCCGGCCTGCGACGCTACGCTCTATGCGACCGATCTGATCAACAACGCGCAGGTGTGCCCCAAGTGCGCCTACCACCATCGCATCGGCGCGCGCGAGCGGCTCGACCGCTTGCTCGACCCCGAAGGCCGCTTCGAGATCGGCGCGGACGTGCGAGCGCTCGACACCCTGAAGTTCAAGGACAGCCGCAAGTATCCGGAGCGCCTCAAGGAGGCCGCCGAGTCCACCGGCGAAACCGACGCGCTGGTGGTGCTGCAAGGCGCCATCCTCACCCTGCCGGTGGTGGCGGCGGCGTTCGAGTTCGATTTCATGGGCGGCTCGATGGGGTCGGTAGTGGGCGAGCGCTTCGTGCGCGGCGTGGAACTGGCGGTGGAGCAGAAATTGCCCTTCGTATGCTTCACCGCCAGCGGCGGCGCGCGCATGCAGGAGGGTCTGTTCTCGCTGTTCCAGATGGCCAAGACCACCGCTTCACTGACCCGCCTTTCGGCGCGCAAGCTGCCCTTCATTTCCGTGCTGACCGACCCGACCATGGGCGGCGTTTCCGCCAGTTTCGCCTTTGTCGGCGACGTGGTGATTGCCGAACCGCGCGCCTTGATCGGCTTTGCCGGTCCGCGCGTGATCGAACAGACCGTGCGTGAAAAGTTGCCGGAAGGCTTCCAGCGCGCCGAGTTTCTGCTCGAGAAAGGCGCCATCGACATGATCGTCGACCGGCGCGAACTGCGCGCGCGACTGGCGCGCCTGCTGGCGGCGCTGCAGAACCTGCCCGCCGAGGCCGTCGGCGCGGCCTGACCCCTGCGCTGCGCGCCGCAGGCGCCGGCGCAATAGGCACACGCGTCGCCACCATTGAGATCGTCGCAATCGTCGCCACCACCGTCGCAATCGTCGCCACCACCGTCGCAACCGTCGCCACCACCGTCGCAACCGTCGCCACCACCGTCGCCACCACCGTCGCTACCATCGCAATCGTCGCTACAGTTGTCGCCATTGGCGCTACCATCGCCGCTTAGCAAGCGCAACCACGGCAGCGGCGGCGCGCGCCGACATTGCGGGGGTCCTTGACATGCATCAAACCGCTCCGCAGCGTCGGCGCTATCATGGGCGTACGGTTTTCCCACAGACGGAGCGATGCGATGCGTGACGCCAGCCAACTGGGCGCAATTTCCCTGCAACTGACACGCCGGGCGGACGAACTGCGCGAGCAGATTCGCGCCAAGCTGGGCGAGGCGGCCGATGTCGCGATCGCCACCGACCATCAGTGGAGCGATGCCGGCGCGGCGTTCGCCGAGGCCGGCGTCGAGTATGCCGAGGCGCAGCGCGACATTGTCGAACTGCAAACGATCCTGCGCGTTTTGCCGCGCATCGGGGAGGGCAACTACGGCGTCTGCGTGGATTGCGGCGGCGAAATTGCGGCGGCGCGTCTGGCGGCCCAGCCGGCTACCCTGACTTGTATTGGCTGCCAATCCGCGCGCGAACGGCGCGGCCAGGTATCGACCGCCGCGTAGATGCCCGGTGTCGCGTCACGGACGCGACACCGGGTGGCGCGGTTTGCGCGTCCACAACGCGCCTGCCGTAGCGGTGCCGCAAGTCAGTTAGGCGATAATCGATTTCCGCATGGCAGGCGCCGTGCGGTCGGCACATTGCCATCGCTCACACATTCCCCCGCATTTCCTTGTCCGGCACATCCCTTACCGCCCCGGCGGCCGACGCGCCGCTGGTCAGTTGGCTCGCCCATATCGAAACCCTGCACCCGCAAGGCATTGCCTTGGGGCTCGAACGGGTGGCCGAAGTGTGGCGGCGCATGGGCTGCGCGCTCGATTGCGTCACGATCATTGTCGGCGGCACCAACGGCAAGGGCTCCACCTGCGCCATGCTCGATGCGATGCTGCGCGCCGGCGCCTACCGCACCGGGCTTTACACTTCGCCGCACCTGTTGCGCTTCAACGAACGCGCGCGCATCGGCGGGCGTGAGGTGGAAGACGCCGATTTGACGCGCGCCTTTGCCGCCGTTGAGGCGGCGCGCACCGGCGGACCAGTGGTGGCGTTGACCTACTTCGAGTTCACCACCCTGGCGGTGTTCGCATTATTTGCCGAGGCACGCCTGGACTGCGCGATTCTCGAGGTGGGCTTAGGTGGCCGGCTCGACGCCGTCAACATCATCGACGCCGACTGCGCCATCCTGGTCAGTGTCGATCTCGATCATCAGGACTACCTGGGCGATACGCGCGAGAAGATCGGCTGGGAGAAGGCGCATATTTTTCGCGCCGGACGCCCCGCGATCGTCTCCGATCCGCAGCCCCCGGCCAGCGTTGCCGACGTGGCGGCGCAAACCGGCGCGCGACTGCTGCTGCTGGGGCGTGATTTCGGCTATGCCGGGCAGCACGATGCCCAGGTGCGGCAATGGAAGTTCTGGTACGCCGGCGGCGCCCAACCCGTGACGCGCAACGGGCTTTCCTACCCGGCGCTGCGTGGCGCCAACCAGTTGCTCAACGCCTCGGCGGCGCTGGCGGCGCTGGAGGCACTGCGCGAACGCCTGCCGCTGGCCATGCAGGCGATCCGCGAAGGGCTGATCGGCGTGGAGTTGCCGGGGCGCTTCCAGCTCCTGCCGGGGCGCCCGGTGGTGGTGCTCGACGTCGCCCACAACCCGCATGCGGCGGCGGTGCTGGCCGACAACCTTTCCAACATCGGTTTCGCCTCGTATACCCATGCGGTATTCGGCATGCTGGCCGACAAGGATGTCGTCGGCGTGGTGTGCCTGCTCAAGGCCAAGGTCGACATCTGGCACGTAGCCGGCCTGCCCGGGCCGCGCGGCATGGCGGCCGGCGATTTGCAGCGGCTGCTGGCCGAAAACGGCGTGACCGGGGAGGTGATCCCCTATGCGGACCCCGCTGCGGCCTATGCAGGTGCGGCGGCCCGCGCCGGCGAGAATGATAGAATCGTCGTGTTCGGTTCCTTCCTGACCGTAGCCGGAGTAATGGAGGTCGTGAACCGGCCTTCCAGAGCTTGAGGCAGCCCTGCCAATGGCGTCCAGCACCCCCCCCGATCCAGAAGATTCCGCGCTCAAGCGGCGCGCACGTCGGCGCCTTCTCGGCTCCATTGCGCTTGTATTGGTGGCGGTGATCGCGTTGCCGATGGTGTTCGACGACGAGAAAAAGCCGCTCGATCAGGATGTGTCGGTGCAGATACCCAACCAGGAGCCGATAGTGGTGCGGCCGTCCGATCCCAAAGGGGTGAAAGGCAAGACCGTCGAACCCAGGGAGCCCAAGATGGGCCCGCTGGAGGCGCCGCCGGACGCGGCAACCGGGGCCACCAAGGGCGGGCAAAAAGTGCCGGCTGGCCCGGATGCGAAAGGCGAGGGCAAAGCTGCCGCCCGGACAGACGACAAGACCGGTTCCAGACCGGAAGCCAAGCCCGACACCCGAGCCGAAGGCAAGCCCGAA
>JAYVST010000367.1:0-33168 GCA_043775255.1 Burkholderiales bacterium | reverse complement strand
TCGAAATCGAACACGCTGGCCCCGCTCTCGACGCCCAGCATGATGCGGCAGTTCGAGACGAAGCGGATCCAGGCGTTGCCATATAGTCGGTCGCCCTCGAAATAGGAAATGTCGGTGCGCAGGCCGGCACCGGCGGCGCCCGCCTTGACGATGTCGCCGATACGCCATTTCTCGACCGACAAGGCGCCCAACCAATACGGAGGCTTGCGCGTCCGGTATCCGATGTCGATGGTGCGATCTGCCACCTGCGGGACCGGCCGCGCCAGCAGCGCCTCGGGGACATAGCCGGTCAGGTTGTTTATCGCGCGCAGGCGCGGCAGTCTGGTGCGATCGTAGACCTTGCCGATTTCCGCTTCCGACACGCAGGTAAAGAGCAACCCGACATCCATATGACGCAGAGCCTCGATGACGACATTGACCGCCCGGTATTCGTCCTGGATAAAGGCGATCTTGAGCCCGCTGAACGCGCGCACGCGCTCTTTCGCGGCGGCGCTGATGTAATGCTCTGAGAGATAGCCGATGGCGATCGTGTAGTGGATGACGACGACGTCGAAGCGGTCGAGATCCAGTCCTGCGGGCAATTCACGCAAGAACGAAATCACGCTGACGCGATGACGCGAGAAACGGGTGAACGCCTCGAGATGGTCGGTGACCGTCGATGCGTCGGCGTTGCGCGCCGGGCGGTTGCAGAGCAGGAGGATGTTGAGCGGATCGCTCATCATCGGGGCGTCACTTCGTCGCGCTGGCGTACAGGTCGAGACCTGCGGCACGGCCGAGCGAGCCCAACAACAGGTTGCGTGGCAACAGTGTCCGGCCGCGCAAGGTGATGTGGTCGCAATTTTCGCGAACGATCGAAACCCGCGAAAACCTTGCCAGCATGCCGCGCAATTCCGTCAGCGAGGTGAATACCGTCTCCGGGGCACCGTCTCCGGTCGCATTGGTGTCGTATGCCCTGCGCCGCGAATCCACGACGGCATCCGACCGTCCGAGAACGGCGCGCAGCGTGGCCCTCGGCCAGCGCAGCCACTGCCGGTAGGAAAAGCGGTTGTAGACCATGATGAAGGCGCGCCCGCCGGGCCTGAGAACGCGGAATGTCTCGTCGATGCAGCGCTGCTGGTCGCCGGTATGGTGAAAACAACCGATCGAGGCGACGCAATCCATGCTCGCATCTGGAAACGGGCAATCAAGCATGCTGCCCTGGACGGCGCTACCGGACAGCGCCGCCATGCGCAGCCGGTGATTGACCATGTCCACCGGTCCGGCGGCGATGTCTAAGCCGTTGTAGTGGGCGCCGGCGGCCGCAATCTGCTGGCTCAGAGTGCCGTATCCCAGGCCGATCTCGAGCACGTTCTGGCCGCGCATCGTGTGCACCGGGACGTGCCTGAGCAGGTAAGGATATCGGTCGAGATAGGCTTTGTCGAAGCGTTGCAGCGAGGGCACGGACCGGTCGGTGATTCCGAGAGCGCGCGCGAACGAAGATCCGCAAAGCTCGTCCCAGAAAGCGGCGTTGGCCGAATCGATCGCCGGTGAACTCACGGATTTCCCTGCGCGGCGAGCGCGCGCAAGTGCGGCTCGTGCTTCGCAATGGTGGTACGGATCAGGCCCAGGTTGTCGCGCGTCCAGGCGACCGTGCGCGTCAGCCCGTCTTCGAACAGGATCGACGCCTTCCATCCGAGTTCACGTTCGGCCTTGACGGTACTGCCGAAGCGTTTGCCTGAGTTGTCCCAGGCGCGTCTGGGCAGCAGTTGCACGCCGACCGTGTTGGCGGTGAGGGTGATGATGCGCTCGGCCAGCTCGCGGATCGAAGTCTCGACGCCGCTGGCGACGTTGTAGGCCTCGCCGGGTTGGCCGCGCAGGGCGCAAGCCGCCAGCCCTCTGGCGACGTCTTCGGCGAAGATGAAATCGCGCGTGGCGATGCCTTCGTTTTCCAGCGGCAAGGGTTCGCCGCACAGGGCCTTGTAAATGAAGGTCGGGGTAACGTTGCGCCATACCGTCGCCGGCGTGCCACGCCAGCGCCCGGCGCCGAGGATTTCGCCCGGGCCATAGACATTCTGAAAGCGTGCGCGCACCGTCGGCAGCGCATGCTGCTTGTGGTAATAGACAGAATAAAACTCGCCGAAGATCTTTGACATCGAATAGGGACTGTCGTTGTTGTGCAGCGACACGATGTCGGACTCCTCCGTGGCATGGGCGTCGCCGAAGGTTTTTTCGGCCAGCGCGCACCCCGCTGCCGAATACACCACTTTCTTCAGGCGCTTGAAGCCCTTGATGCGTTCATACAGTTTGAGGGTGGTGAGCGTGTTGTTCGCGTGATCGGCCAGCGGATCGTGTATCGAACTCTGGTTGCCATGGTAGGTGGCGAGATGGAAGGCGTAGTCGTACTCGTCGGCCAGACCCGCCAGGAGGGCGTCGTCGGTGATCGAAGTTGCGGAAAAGCGGATACGCGCATCGTCCGGTACGTTGACGCGCTCGGCAGAAAGAAGGTTGTCGACGATGTGCACGTGGCCTGCTTCGCTGCCCAGGAGCAGGCGTACCAGGTTGCTGCCGACAAATCCGGCGCCACCGGTGACCAGGACGCGGGCGCCCGCGAAGGAGGGGGCAGTACTCATGAAGCATCTGCGCCCGCGAAGGAGAGGTCAGTACTCATGAAGCATCTTTCAGGTTCGCGGGGCCGCGAGGTGCGAAAAGACGTCGTTGACACCGTGCGCCGCATACCATTCGAGCTGGCGCCGGATCGTCTCGCGAAAGCCGACTTTTGCTTTCCAGCCCAGGGCTTGTTCGGTGGTGCTGGAATCGAGCACCACCGCTGGCACGTCGTCGGCGCCGGGCGGCACGACCGGTACGGGTTCGGCAGGCCGGGTCCCCAGGAAGGCGCACACTTCGTCGAAGATTTCCTTGATGGTGTGGCCTTCGCCGGTGGACACGTTGTAGATGCCGGGCGCGGCGTCGGTCGCGACTATGATGTCCATCAAGGAAACGAAGTCCGACATGTCGAGGAAGTCCCGGACGGTGTCGCTGCAAAAGCACTTCTGGCCGGCCTTGAGGCGCTTGTAGAAGGTAGGTATAGGGCCGATGGCCAGTCGTGGCCCGGTGACGTTGGCCAGACGCAACGAAATCGCCGGTACGCTCGACATGCGCAGGAATTGTTCGCCGGCGGTCTTGGAGATGCCGTAGCTGGTGAACGGCGCTGTCGGATGGTCTGCCGGGATCGGGACCTGGCGCGGCCTGCCGTAGCACAACGCAGTCTGGAAATTGACGATGCGCTTCACGCCGACGGCTTCGGCGGCGCGTGCGACATTGATGGAGCCCGTGACGTTGGTTGCCGCGTCTTCGCGCCAGTCCGACGGATCCTTGTAGGCAGCCGCACTGTGGATGACGATTTCGGGGCCGAATCGGCGAAAGGTCGCTTCCACCAGAGTCGGGTCGACAATCGTCCCTTCGACCACCTCGAGTCCGGGCATTGGCGGCACAACTTCGCGCTTGCCGGTGGCGAAATTGTCGAGCACCAGCAACTGGTGGCCCATGGGCAGCCAGTGTTCAACCAGATTCGATCCGAGGCAGCCGGCCCCGCCGGTGATGAGGATCTTCACGGCTACTTGTTTTCCTCGATTTTGAGATGGGTATAGCCGCCCTGGACGCCGAATTTGCGGTAGTACTCGATGGCCGCGCCAACCGTGGTGGCGAGCGGCGAGAACTCGATGTTGCCGAAATCCTGAAAGGTACGCGACGGGTCGAGCAGGATCGAGGGCGCGTCGTCGGGGCCGAGGTCACGCACCTCGGGTTCCGGGTAGCTGGACAGTTGCATTGCGGCGACCACCGCGTCATAGAGTTCGCGTATGGCGATGTCGGTGCCGGACGAAAAGTGATAGGCACCGCGACCAGTACCGTCGAGTGCCTTGATGACGGCGCTTGCCAGATCCTTGACGAAGACGAAATCTCGGCGCGCCTTGGTCACGAAGCACCGCTTGCCCTCGGACAAGCGCTGGAAAAAGATCGGCAACGGGCCGCTTACGTTGCGCGGCCCGACCACATTGGCGAGCCGGAAGGTGACGTAGTCGACGCCGGATATCTCGATGTAGTCTTCGGCCGCGGTCTTGGAGATGGCGTAGCTGCTGTTGGCCGGAAACTTCGGATGGTCGAGACGAATCGGTTGCTGCAAGGGTTTCACGCCGTAGCAAAGCGCGGTCTGGAAGTAGATGAAGCGGCGGGTCTTGTTTACTTTGGCCGCATTGACCAGATTGGCGCCGCCAACGCAATTGGTCAGGATGTCGTTGTACCAGTCCTCAGGGTCTTTGTAGGAGGCGGCCGTGTGTACGATCGCGTCGGGTGCGAACTCACCGATCAGACGGTCGATCAGTGCGCGGTCGGCGATGCTGCCTTCAACGAAGGTGAGTCCCTTTTGCGGCGGAAGGTGCTCCGGGCGGCCGGTGGCGAAGTTGTCGATTCCAAGAACCTGATCGCCGCGCGCGAGCAGAAGTTCGGCGATGTGCGAACCGATCTGGCCGCAGGCGCCACTGATGAAGACTTTCATTTGGGCTTCCCGGATAAACCGAGAATTTTATCAGATGGCCCGGTCGTGAAACTGCTGTTGCCACAACTCCAGACTGAGGAATGCCCACAGATTGCGGCTGAACATACCTTCGCGCTGCATTAGTGCCTCGATATCGAATCCAGGCGCCAGGTAGGCGCGACTTTGCGCCTTGCGGGAACGGAAGGTGTCGAGGATGAATTCGCGCACTCTGCCGCCTTTCTTCATCCAGACCTGCAGCGGCACGGGAAACCCCATCTTGTCCTTGCGGGAGAGGATCGTGCGCGGCAGCTTGTTTTCAAAAGCGATGCGCAACAGGCGCTTCAATTCGCCGTTCTGGAATTTGATGTTGGCGGGAATGGTCGCCGCGAGTTCGACCAGGAGATGATCCAGTAAGGGGACCCGAGATTCCACGCCGTGTGCCATGCTCATGCGGTCTTCCACGTGGAGCAACGCCGGCAATAGCGTCTTGAAATCGAAATGGGTCATCGAGTCGAAATACGACTCTCGCCCGACGTTCTTGCCCCAGTAGATTTCGCGGAATTCCTCGAACGACGACGGCTCGGGAAACAGGCTCCAGTCGACGATGTTGCCAAAGGTGTTGGAACGGTTGATCAGCCGGAAGTAACGACGGTCGCGCTCGTCGAAGATGCCCTCGGCCCAAAATTCCTGGATCAGCGGCTTGTAGTTGCGCAGCGTCTGCAAGTTGGGAATGATCGATTCGTAGGTCACCACGAAATTGCCGCTGTTCATGGTGCCGTCGAGGGCGCCCTTGATGCACTGCTCCCAATAGGCGATCAGGTAACGCGCATAGCCGCCGAAAATTTCGTCGCCACCCTGGCCGCCGAGCACCACCTTGATATGTTCGCGTACCCGTTTGGATACCATGTACTGGGGAAACGAACCCGGCCCGGCCACCGGCTGATCGAGGTGGTAGATGACCTTGGGCATCGCGTCGACGAAATCCTGTTCCCCGATGTCGACTTCATGCAACGAGATGTCGCGCTCCTCGGCCAGTGCGCGCGCATAGCGGGACTCGTCGAAGGCTTCGCTGAAGCCGAATTTTCCGTTGAAGCCCAGAAAGCGCGCCTGCGGCTTGATTTCGCGCGCCAACGCAGCCACCAAGCTCGAATCGATCCCCCCGCTGATGTAGGCGCCGATCTCGACGTCGCTTCGCAGGTGCAAGCTGATTGATTCATTCAGGCAGGCCCGCACGCGTTCGACGAACCAGGCCTCGTCGTGCGCCCAGTCGAGTTCGTACTGGACTTCCCAGTACTGGCGCAGTCTCAGGCGGCCTCCCGGCTCTACCCATCCGCAATGCGCCGCCTTCAATTGACGCACACCCCTGAACATGGTCTTGTCGCCGAGGCAAAACTGGAATGAAAAATAGTCGTGCAGGCCGTCGAGATCGGTCTCCACCTCGCGCAAGAAAGGCACGAGCGCCTTCGCTTCGGAGGCGAACAGAAAGCAGCCGTCGACCATCGCATAGTAGAAGGGCTTGATTCCGAAACGGTCGCGGGCGATGAACAGGCGCTGCTTGGCGGGATCCCAGATCGCGAACGCGAACATGCCGCGCAGTCTGTCAACGCATGCCTCGCCCCACTTTTCGTAGGCGCGCAGGATGACCTCGGTGTCGGATCGGGTGCGGAAATACGCGGGCCCGATTTCGTTACGCAGCTCCAGGTAGTTGTAGATTTCGCCGTTGTAGGTGATCACGCATCCGGAATCGCTCGTCATCGGCTGGCGGGCATCTTCGGAAAGATCGATGATCGACAAACGCACGTGCGAAAGTCGCACCGCCTGATCAGCTGAACTCCATGTGCCCTCCCCGTCCGGTCCACGGTGGCGCAACAGGTCGTTCATTTGCTTGAAAAGCAGGTCCCGCTTCGGATCCCAGCCTTCGGGGTCAATGAGTCCACCAGCGATTCCGCACATCTAGTTATCCCTTGGTTTCTTCAGGCCTGCGCTGGTGAGCATATCCCTCACCACGCGGCGAATTGGGACCGGAAGCAGGTTCCAGGTCCGGTAGGCGGCGAGTTTGGCGCCGGAGCGCATGCGATAGCGGGCAATTCTCGCAGATCCGGCTGTTCCGGATGCATGGCGAGTGGAGCGGTGCGCGACTTCGTCCGACACCACACGGTCGAATTGCCCGACGAATTGCCGGTATGAAAAGCTCGGGTTGCACGCGACTTCTTCATAGGCGCAGTCGATCATCGACTGCAGGCTCCGGGTGTCCCTGACGGCGTCGGCGACTTCCGGGAAGTTTGCGAAATCCTTGCGCAACGGAACGTAGTGGCGCCACGGCAGGAGGATTCCCGAATAGCGGCCCTCGTAAAGTACCTGTCCGGTGCGCAATGCCGCCGCTTCGAAGCAGCGCGGGGATATCTGGTTGAGTTCGATCTTTCCCTCGTAGGGCAACAGGAACTTGTTCCGCACGGTTTCGAAATCGGCCTGCGGATGGGTGCCAACGTAAGCCTCCACATTGCGGCGGATGTCCCCGCTGAAATCGAAAACACTCGCGCCGCTTTCGACTCCCAGCACGGTTCTGCATCGTGTCAGGAATTGGTCCCAGCGACGGCCGTACAGGCGATCGGCCTCGTCGCACGAAATGTCCAGGCGCAGTCCGGCGCCGCGCGCGGCAGCTGCGAACCGTTCGGCGATCTGCCATTTCTCCGCAGCCAGCGAGCCGAGCCAGAACGGCACTGCGCGCGCGCGATAGCCGACGTCGACCGGTCGTGCGTCCGCGCGCGGGGCGGAGCGGGACAGCAAATGTGCGGGGACATAGCCGGTCAGTGTGTTGACCACGCGCACCGAGGGCAGCGTCGCGGGCGGATATACCTTTGTGATCTCCCCCTCGGGCACGCAAGTGAACAGCACGTCGATGCCGAGATCGCGGATGCGTTCGTGCAGCGCGAGGACCTCGCGGTATTCATCCTGGACGAACAGCACTTTCAAGCCACGGAAACTGCGGATCCGTTCCATCGTCGATGCGACGCTCGGGGAATTCGCAGGCAAGAAGTTCGAGTAGTGAATGACCAGGACATCGAACGCATCCAGTTCGAATCCTGGTGCGATGCGCGTCAGGGTCGTGCTGATGTCGGAGAGTTCGCGCACCCGGTGCGCGGAGAAGTGCCGGAACGCGCGCCGGTGGTCGAGTATGGTCTGCGCGTTGCGATGCGGCGCATCGATCGACAGGAGGAGAATGTCCAGCGGCGGGTAGTCCGGTGTCACGGCGGGTCCCCGCTGGATGCGCGGCGGGCAAATCCGGCAGCGACCGCAGCCGACTTCGCGAGGGCGTGCACGCAAAATGCAAGCGCCAAGCGCAGTCGGCAGAAAACCCGGGCGCGCAGGTTCGCCAGACGCCGTCGCCGGTCTGCCCGGTCCAGGGACGGCAGGTACTGCAGCAGGCGCCTGAAATTTTCCTCGAAGTCGAAGCGTCGGGCGAGCCCGTGGCGGGCCGCGAGCCCCGCAGGGTCTTCGCGCAGTGCACCGAGCTCCACGATATTGCGGGCAAAGCCCGCGGCGTCGCCCGCGATGCCAAATGCCAGGTTGTCCTCCGGCAAGTTGCGCATTGCAATGGTCGCCACCGGAATGCCCATGGCGCAATACTCGAAGGCCTTCAGCGGCAGTGCGCGCTCGACGTGCAGGCGGGTCGGCAGGTAGGGCATGAAACCGACCGCGGCCTCGCGCAGGGCGACGCGCAATTCTTCCGGGCGAAGGATGCCGAGGTAGCGAACGTTGGGCCGGGCGACGATCGTCTCCCATGCCTTGAATGCCGGATCGACGGGGCCATAAAAACGGAATTCCCAATCCGGCAAGCGATTGGTGACACCGAGTATCAATGCATCGTCCAGGCGCGCATTGATGCCGCCGTGATAGGCGACAATCCGTGCGCCTCGAAAGCGGGCTTCGGTTGGAGATTCTGACCAGAAGGCGAAATCACACCCATTGGCCAGGACGATGGCGGGACCTGCAAACCCGCCCTGCTCGCGATAGCTTTGCGCGACACCTTCGGTGACCGCGACGATCGCGTCGGCAATCGAAAGCATGCGCAAGAAGCGCATCTGCAGTGCGAGTATTTCGCGGTGCTGCGCCGCACTCGCCAATGCGGTCCCGGCGATTCTGTAGTGCTCGAGCGAGAAATAGTCCTCGGTGGCGTGGAAGATCGCCAGGGCAAGCGGGTAGCGGGCCTGAACGTCGGGAAAGTTCGGGTTGTATATCCATAGCAGTGGCCTCGTGCAACCCGCCGCCACGGCGCATTGGGCGATAGCGTCGGCGCGCGCGCCATCCGATTGCGAAGGCGCGTGAACAATGGTGATGCCTGGGACGCCGCTCGGCGCCGAGGTCGTCGGCGCACCGGCCGCAGCGTCGGGCTGAACGAACAGGACCGGCACATGCCGGGCGAATCGCACCGCGTAGTGATACCGGTTGCTGCGGCTTTCGGTCGCCCAATCCGACCACGTCAACATCATGACGCCGTCGAAACGGCTGCGCAGGTCGCCAGGCCCGCAAACGCCTGCAGGATGGGCGGTCAACCCGGCTCCACGGCCCGGCAGCTTCCCTGGCTTGGACATCCATCGGTAAGCTGCGGACAAGAGGGGCTTGGCGCGTGGGATCCTAGCCGTTGGCGCATGGGAATCGACGGGAACCTTCGTAAAACTCTTGTGGGCGAGGCGTTTAGAAGCGCCGGCGTTTCCGCGAACCGGGCGGCGCGACGAGTAGCCGGGTGCAAGCCCTCTGGGGCCTCGCAAGCATGGGGCGGACCCGTGCCTGTGCTGCATTGCATCGCATCGGACTGATGCGGGCGAATTATATAGCGGCAGCCGGGTGCGACGCGTACGCGGGCACGCTGTCCGGGCATAAGCAATTTGCTTGCGTGTAAAATCATCTTTTTTAGTGTGGCCGAGCAAGCGCAGGGCCGAATACCGGGCGGCGCAGGTCAGCGGCCGCAACCCGCGTCGCGTGATCCCGCGCGAACCGGAGCAAGGTAGAAGCATTCCTCTCATGACTCGACAGCCTCGCATCGATGATGGCGTGATCGCGTTTCGATATTGCCTGTCGTGGCGACTGATGGGCGAATGACGTCCATGCGTCGACCGCATGCGTGCGGCATATGAACATTCTTGTTCTTCATGGGCTGGGAGAGGATTTCCTGGAGCGAGCGCGCGGCACCAGCATCATTCATTTGCTCAGTTTCCAGCGCCACCGCAGCGAGCACAACTACTACCTGCAGGATGTTCGCAAACCGGTTTCGCGCGCTCTGCGCGATTTCCCTTTCGATGTGATATTGATCGACGGCACCTTTCTCTGCTGGCGCTGGGTGCGGCCACGCTTTCTGCTCGATCAGTTGCGGGAAGCCTATGCGTGGCTGGGAAGCCATCCGGCCGTGAAGATCGCATTTCCGCAGGACGACTACGACCATTCGCGGATTCTCGATGCTTGGCTCAGCGAACTGCGGGTCGACTACGTGTATTCGGTCTGCAGGGACCATCACGAGGTGCTGTATCCGCTCATGTCTGCCGGCCCGGATCGCATCGGCATAGCGTTGACCGGATATGTCGATGACGTATTCGCCGATCATATGCAAGCAACGGGGCGCCCACCGATCACCTCGCGGCCGATCGACGTCGGATATCGTGCGCGCGACCTGCCTGCATATTATGGAAAATTCGGCCGCATGAAGGCGGAAATCGGGCGCCTGTTCGTTGACCGCGCATTGGGCTCCGGCTTGAACCTGGACATATCGTGTGATGCCGCGGACGTCCTGATTGGCGAGGCCTGGACGCGCTTCCTGCTCGAATCGAAGTGCTCGCTGGGTTGTGAAAGCGGCAGCAGCCTGCTCGATGAGTTCGGCGACGTTCGCGATGCGGTCGAGGCGTACGTGGCGGCGCATCCGGCGGCGACTTTCGACGAGATCGAGGCGCATGCGTTTTCCGGGCTGGACAACCGCTATTTGTTCAATTCGGTCTCGCCGCGATTGTTCGAGGCGGCGGTGTTCGGGGCCTGCCAGATCCTCATTGAAGGCGTGTATCTGCCGGAAATCCGCGCCGGGGAGCACTATGTCGAGTTGAAGCGCGACTTCTCGAATCTGCGCGATGTGCTCGGGGTGGTGCGCGATCCGCGTGCAGCCCAGGCGATCGCGGACGCCTGCTTCGAGACCCTGATTGTCTCGCCCCGATACCGGTACAGCCAGCGGGTCGCTGAAGTATTCGGAAAGATTGCGAAGATTCGAGCGTCGCGCGGGCTGCGCGAGGGGGAGCAGTTGGCGTCGGGCGACCGTTTCCATCGAATGACGGAGCTACACGGATATGCATGCCGGCGACTAGATTTCTTGTATTCGGAACAGTCGCGGCTTGAGCGCGAGGTTGCGATCCTGCGCATCCAGTCGCCGTGGTGGCGCTGTTACCGGCCGGTACCGGCGCGTCTAAGGCTGGCGGGTATCCGCGCGGACATCAGGAATCTTGACTTTCCCGTGCAGCCGCCCAGGCACGGATAACACGACAACTTTCGGGGATGGCAATGTGCGGATTGGTGACGGTGATTGCACCGAAAGGCGCGATCAGCGAGGATCTTGTGGCAGCGATGCGGGAAAGGCTGGCACATCGCGGACCGGACGGCGCGGGACTCGTGGTCAGGCACGCCGGCGGGAACGTCGTCGCGCTTGCGCACCGGCGCCTGTCCGTCGTCGATCTCAGCGATTCGGCCGGGCAGCCGATGCACACCGCGAATGGCAGGCTGACCATCGTCTTCAACGGCGAGATCTACAACTACGTCGAACTCCGCGATGAACTCAGGCGGGACGGCTTCGAGTTCCGTACCGAAAGCGATACCGAGGTGTTGCTCGCGGCCTATCAGCGCTGGGGTGAGGGAAGCGTCGAGCGGCTCAATGGGATGTTCGCCTTCGTCATCCTGGACGAGGCGCGCGGCGAGTTGTTCGTTGCGCGCGACCGCTTCGGCGAGAAGCCGCTGTTCCATGCTCCGCTCAAGAGCGGCGGCGTGGCGTTCGCCTCCGAAATGAAGGCGCTGTTTGTGCATCCGGACATCGTTCCGCGTGTCGACGAGCGCACGCTCGATTCGTATTGCGACGGCAGGTATCACGAAGACGTCGAGCAAACCATGTTCGCCGGTGTCTCGCGCTTCCCGCCGGCGACGGCCATGCGCTTCGATCTCGACGGCAAGGTGCTCGGGCGTCGGCGCTACTGGACGCCGGACTACACGCAAGTGCGCGAGGCTGTACCGATGGGTGAGACAGCTGCGCGTTTTCAGGATCTCATGCGCGAAAGCATTCGCAAGCGCCTGCGCGCCGATGTGCCGATCGGGACCAGCCTGTCGGGCGGGCTTGATTCGTCTCTGATCGTCTGTCTGCTTGCGGACATGCGCACCGCGGGTACCCAGTTCAGGCAGAACACTTTCTCGGCGCGCTTCGATGACGATCCGACGCTTTCGGAAGGCGATTTCATCGACATGGTGGTCGCCAAGACCGGGGTGACGCCGCACGCGGTGCATCCCTCGCCGCAGCTCTTGATGGAGGAATCTCGGAAACTCCACTGGCACCAGGAGGAGCCGTTTCTTTCGGCCTCGATCTATCTGCAATGGTGCGTGGCGCGGCTGGCGCGGGAGAACGACACCACGGTTTTGCTCGACGGGCAAGGGGCCGACGAATTGCTGGCGGGATATCAGTACTACTTTCCGACCTACCAGCTCGACCTCGCCGATCGCTTTCGCATCTTCAAGCTGATCCGCGAGACGCGCCTATTCGCCAGCCGCCTGCGGCACGCGAGCGGACGCTACAAGGACAGCCGGAGGCGCTTCAATCACGCCATCGCTTTGTCGGTTTCGCAGGCACTGCGGACCGTTGTTCGCCCCCAGAGCGTCTATGCCGGTCCCTATGCGGTGGGAGTTCCCGCACCGCAAAAGGGACACCGCCTGCGCCGGGTGCTCGCGGAGTCCCTGCAATACAACTCGCTCCCGATGCTGTTGCGCTATGCGGATCGCAACTCGATGGCGTTCGGACGCGAGACGCGGCTTCCGTTCCTCGACTACGACCTGGTCGACTGGTGCATCGGCTTGCCCGACAGCGCGCTGATCGACCAGGGATGGCAGAAATATGTATTGCGGCTGGCCGGCGAACGGCTGCTTCCAACAGCGGTGCAATGGCGGGCTGACAAGGTCGGCTACGCGGCGCCTTTGGACATATGGCTGCGCGGGCCGCTCAAGGAATGGGCCTCCGAGCAGCTGTTCGGCGGCAGGCTGGAGCGGGTGGCGAAGTTCAGCCAGGCCGGCATCCGGGCGATATGGGAGCGGCACCAGGGCGGCCACGAGAATGCGTCCTGGGCACTATGGCGCTGGATCAGCCTGAGCGAGTGGCTGGCGATGCATGATGCCGATGTCTGGCGCAACGGACTCTGAAGCCATGAAGCGCGTGGTGATGCTCGTCAACAACGACTGGAAGATCGATTCCAGGGTGACGCGTGAAGCGGGAAGCGTGGCGGCCGACGGATATGAGGTGCACGTGATTTCGCGGTCCGACGTGCCGGCCTATTGCCAGGTGGAAAGCCAGGGCGTGACTTTCCATTCCGTTCCTTCGGCGCATCGCGGCGCATTCTTCGCCCGATTTCTGCTGATGATTCGTCTTCACGCCGGCGTGATCGGTGCGGGCGCCGGGATGAAGGAGCAGCGTGCCGTCGTGTTCGAGGTGGTGGGCGCGGTGCTGAAGCTGATGGTGACAGGCTTGGTGATGATTGCACTCGCGCCGCTGCTGGTTCCCGCGGTTCTCGTTCTTCTTCTGGCCCGCCATTGGTATCGGAATGAAAAGATCCGGAAATCCATCGCGAGGTTCACGCCCGGCACCGGCATCAGCGCCGTGCGCGCCACTGCCCAGGCCGGCCGCAATACCTATGCCGCGCTGATCGGGCGAATCCACGGCATTCTCAACCGAGAGTACTTGCTGTACCTGAACGACTTCGGAACCAACAGCATAGCCCTGGCCCTGTCGCTGCGTCCGGATGTCGTCCACGCCCACGACCTCGTGACGCTCTCCAGCGGGTTCGCCATAGCGAAGCGGCGCGGTTGCAATCTCATCTACGATGCGCACGAACTGGAAACGCACACCAACTACTGGGGCCTGAAGGACGAAACCAGAAAGTGGATCGAGATTTATGAACGCGTCCTGATTCGCAGGACCCGGGCAGTGATCACCGTGTGCGACAGCATCGCGGACTGGTTGAGGGATAACTATTCGATTCCAAGGCCGATCGTGGTGCTCAATTCTCCTGACCTGGATATCGAGTCGGCAGACGCCGTTCCGGCCATGAACTTGCGTGATGCGCTCAAGCTTGCCCCAGCGACTTCACTGGCCGTGTATGTCGGTTCCGTGACCATCGACAGGGGCCTGGTTCAATGCGTCAAGGCCACCGCCCAGGTCCCCGGCCTGCACTTCGCATTCGTCGGACCGCGCTATTCGGTGACGGAACAGGAAATCAGGGACACCGCGAAAGCGCTGAATATCGCCGACCGGGTGCATCTGGTCGATCCGGTGCCGTCGCGGCAAGTGGCGCGTTTCGTGGCGGTCGCGGACTGCAGCGTGATTGCGATACAGAATGTCTGCCTGAGCTACTACTTCTGTTTCCCGAACAAGCTTCTCGAAAGTTCGATCACCGGCGTACCGGTGGCGGTGGCGCGTCTGATCGAGCTGGAGCGATTCGTGGACAAGTATGGCGTAGGCGTTGTGATGGACGAAACCGATCCGGTGGCTATTGCTGCTGCGATCCGGAAAATCCTGGCCGACCCCGGCCGTTACAAGCCATCGGCGGAAACGTTGCGTGATATCCGCACAACATTCGGCTGGCCAACCCAGCAGCGCCGGCTGGCCGAGCTGTATCGGACGATCGTAACCGACCCGTGACGGGTTCCCAGGTATTTCGAGGCCGGGCATCGGTCTGGCCGCCGTGCGACACGGGTCAACCGATGCGTACATCCAGGCCCAAGAGTCTGGAATACAGGGCGTCGAATCTCTTCCCGGCCGCCTTGCCCGAGTGCCACTTGAGGGCGAACGCGCGGCTTTGCGCGCCGATCCGTCGGCGTTTCTCGGTGTCGGTGATCAGGTCGACGAGAACTTCCCGTACGTTCGCCGCAGTAGCGTTGACCACGGGCAATTCGTCGACGTAATCGGGAATTTCGCGGCGCATGGTTGCGAGCCATTCGGGTCGCAGAAAGCAGATGACGGGCTTGCCAAGCATCATCGCCTCCCTTGCATTGGCGCCGAACCAGCCATAAGTCAGCATTTCGAGAAAGATGTCCGCCTGCGCCTGATAGAAACGGACCTCGATGTTCGGCACGTTGGAGCAAAACACCATTTCGACCGGATAGCCTTCCGCCTTCAACTGGCGAACCAGCGGCGCGTAGATGTGAGTGCTCTTGACGTTCTTTCCGCCGCTGTCGGTGCGCAGGTCGAAGTTCCCGACGGCATGATAGAGACGGATCGTGCCCGGGGGATGCGCATAGAGATACTTTTCCGGGATCGACAGATCCGGACGCCAAATGCTGGAATCCAGACAATAGAATTCCGGCACCTCGTGTACGCGCGGGTCGTCGTTGTAGTCGACCCTGTTACCCCCCAGCGTGCACTGATAGTCCGCATGCAGGTTGCGGAATTCGCCCCATTCGCGGCTGCGCTGGTCGCTGCAGACGTCGGGGCGGTGGCGCCATGAGCACGAATCGCACACGGACTCTGGCCCCCATTTCGCGAACGAACTTTGCAGCGCGCCGTCCTGGCACGCGTTGTTCGAATAGACGATCTTCTTGCCGCAGCGCTGCAGGAGATCGACCTCGGCCTCGTTCCAGAAATAGTTGCCAAGCCAGCTTGTCAGCGGCCCGCCGAAGGTCATACCTCGTGCGTTCGAGAAATGAAATACGTCGTATCGCAGAATCGCGGCGAAATAGAACAACAGGTGACCGACCGGGTCCCCTGCGTCATAGCGGTAATCCTCGCCGTGGTAGTGCATTTGAGCTGCCGGATCGAGATCCCAATTGAGCACATCGGCGGTCCATCCGTGTGCTCGCAATGCGCGCGACAAGTACCAGGTGTTGTAGTACATCTGACCGGCATACAGCACTGCCTTGCGCGGGAAAAAACGGGTGCGCAGGCTGATTGCTGGTGCGATGATGAACCGAACCACGATTCGGGCGAGCCGCTTGCCGAGTGGCGAGAGCAGGAACCGGGCCGATGTCCTAAACCAGAAGGAGGAGTGCGCAGAAGTCACGCGAGAATCGAGATCGGAATGGATGGAACGGCGCGGCGCTCGTCGTAGACGTCGCATTGAAGGGCACGGGGACTGCACTCGGGAGGCTGCGCTTGCGCGCGGTCCGTCCGGGCAAGCGTTGGCTGGAGTGCATTCGCTGCGACGCATCGCGGGCTCACAGGTAGGCCCCGAATTGGCCTTTGGCGCGGCGGAACAGCCGGACGCTTGCCATCGCGAGCAGGAATGAGAACGCGGCAAGTGCCGCGAGGCTGGGAATATCCGGCAGTTTGTGATAGACCAGCGCGCTGCGGAAACCCTCCGCCAGAATGTAGAAGGGGTTTACGTGGGAGGCCAGCTGCAGCATGTGTGGCATGCTCTCCATAGGGTAGAGGATCGGGCTGCCGAACATCGCGATCATCAGGAGGTTGGGCAGTACCTGGAGGACGTCGCGATAAAAAACCGTCAGGGCAGCGAGAAAAAAGCCTAGTCCGGCAAGGAAAAGGTATTGCACGAGAAGTACCGGCAGTACGGTAACGGCGTGCCATGTGGGCGGATTGCCGTCGATGGCCATCAGGACGACCAGAAAGACCATGGTCACCGAAAGCGTCACGCCGCTGGTCAGGACCGCGACCAACGGCAAGATTTCGGTCTTGAATGCGACGTTCTTGATCAGTCCGGAGGCGGAAACCACGGACGAGGCGGCGGTAGTGAGAGATTCCGAGATCGCGATCCACGGGCCGTACCCGCTGATGAGCCATATGGCGTATGCGAGCGTGGTTTCCGCGCCCGGCAGGCGGACCTTGAATACGTATCCGAACACGAACGTGTAGAGCGTCAGCATCATCAGTGGATTGAGGATCGCCCAGACCCTGCCCAGACGAGAGCTCAGATAGCGGTCCGCTATGCTGATGGAAAGGAAATTCAGCGCCGGGCGTATGTCGGTCCGCGTGAATCCGAGAATGTTCATGATGGCGAGCCTTCGGGCAGGGCGGGTTGTTGTTCGAGGGTGGCCTGATACATCAGGGCGGTTCGTCCGCCGATGGGCGGCGAATTCGTATACGCTTCGAAGACGGTCGATCTTTCTGCAGCGATCTCTGCCTGCGCCATGATTTGGAGCGTTGCGCGGTAGATTCCCTGGCTGAGGACCAAGGGGCGCATGCCAATCTCGATGAGGAAATCGCCGCCGCCCGAAGACGTCTGCCAGCCTATGAAGTCGCGTCGCTCGTCGATGACGCGGAGCCCGTCGAGCCGCCAAATCTGCAGTCGCAGCGCCAGCATTTTTCCGCCCGCAGGAATCACACCTCCAGCCCTTAATCGAACGTTGATCCCGCACTCGACGGCGGCTTTGACGGCGTTGGATTCCTCATCCAGGAGTTCCAGCCATCGAACCGCATGGCCGTCGATGACAGTACGGGAATGTGCAAGATTGCGAAATTTGTCGAGCAGGCTGGATTCGTCTTCCTGTCGGACGGCTTCTAGATACGCATTGGTCACTGTGACCGGATCGCCGTCCCGCATCACGCGACCATCTTCGAGCCACACGCAGCGATTGCAGATGTCCCGGATCGCCGCCATCGAGTGCGACACCACAATGGCGATTCGGCCGCGCGAACACAATTCGCGAATCTTCGCGCTCGCCTTTGCACCGAACTTCGCATCGCCGGCCGACAGCGCCTCGTCGATAACGAGAATCTCCGGGTCGATGTGTGTGATCATCGCGAACGCCAGCCGCGCCTTCATGCCGGTCGAATATGTCCGCACCGGATAGTCGATGAAGGCGCCGAGATCGGCAAACTCGATGACGGAGTCGAGCGAGTCTTCGATTTCGTGCCGCGCTTTCCCCTGGATTTCGCCGTCGATGAATATGTTGTCGCGGCCGGAGAGATCTTCCCGGAGACCGACTCCCAACGTCATGACGGCCGTCACCTTGCCGTTGACCGTGATCCTGCCGGCAGTCGGCTGTGCTAAGCCGGCGATCATTTGCAGGAAAGTTGACTTGCCTGCCCCGTTGCGGCCGATCAGCCCCAACCGGGTGCCTTGGGAAATTGTGAGGGAAATGTCGTTCACCGCCATCTTGTCGCCAGAATGGCTCTTGTAGAGCATGGACAAGCCGTCGGCAATGACGGCTACGTTGTCAGCCGTCATGGAGCAAATTCCAATGGAGTGGCGGTCGCGTCACGCCTTCGCATTCCTCGCCGCGTACCACGAGGCAAAGTCCGTTGCCGTAGGTCCAGCTGCGAGCGTCGTACGGCACCATGCTGGCCGAGGCGCTGCCCTGCTCGGGATCGTGGAGCCAGATGTTCAGGGAATATTCTCCGGCGGGCAATGGTAGTCGGGGAATTCTGACCCACACGTCATATGTTCCTGGCGCCGTTCCCGCCAACATGCTGCGTTGCATGATGAGCGTCTCCCAGCCGATACCAATCCGGAGCAACTCGATCGAGAACGCGATCGCGACTCGCGAATGCTCGCTGATTTCGACTCGAATTGGAATCAGGGCATCCTGCATTGACTCAGCAACGAAAGGGTCGATGCCTTGGTCGATGATCCGGGCGATGTCGGAACTGGGCCTTTCCAGATTCAGGTATCGAGCGACGGTCCGGTCGGAGCGACCAAACTCGACCAGCGATCCGGCAGACATGATGTAGCTGTTTTCGCACAACTTGATCACCGCAGACCAGTCGTGTGTCACTAGGAGTCCGGACGCACCGCCTCCGAGGCGCTCGCGCATGCGGCCCCAGCATTTGGCCTGAAAATGCTCGTCGCCCACCGACAGCAATTCGTCGATCAGATAGACATCATGCTGAAGCGCCGTCGCGCAGGCGAAATACAAGCGTGCCGCCATGCCGGAGGAGTAGGTGTAGATCTTGTCTTCGAACGCGGCGCCGAGTTCCGAGAAGTCGAGTATGCCTTCGATCAGGGCCGGGATCTCGCGCGGGTGGGCGCCTTGCAGCATGAGCGAGCGTGACGCGAACTTGCGGCCCGTCAGTTGCCGGTTGCCCATGCCGCCCAATTCGAACAAGCCGGACAACCTTCCGTCGATGCACACGGTCCCGGCGGTCGGCGGATACACGCCGCCGGCGACGCGCAGCAACGTGCTCTTGCCTGCGCCGTTGTGGCCCAATACGCCACAAAGCTTCCCTTTAGAAACGCTCAAGGAGACATCCTTGAGTGCGACGATGCCGTTTTCGACGGGCGCAAATCCGAACGCGACGCGCCACGACAGGCCGTCGTCAATGACCGGAAATACCTTTGTGACGCGGTCGCAGGAAAGGGCGACGATACCGGTTGAGGTTGCCACGTCAGCCCCCATGATTCGCCGCCACGCGCGGTCGCGAATTGCGGGAATGAACCTGTCCGATTTTTGCGTCGCGCGCCGCGCGGACGCAATTGTTCGCTTTGCCGCTCATAGGCCGCCTCGATTTGCGATGGTGTTCGAGCGGCTATCGGCCGTGTCGGGCGCGAGACTCAGATAGTCTGTGCCCCAGGCTTCGGGATGCGCGTGCATAAGGAAGTCGATGACCGACAGGCCGGGAATGAATCTCGCCGGATCGCCATACGGTCGAGGCACGTAGTTCTGATACACCAGTCCGACGCCTTGGCCGGCAAACATTTCATCCTGTTGATAGCCTTGCGCGCCGCCGCCGCATAGGTAGGCTGTGCCGGCAACGCGCCGCGTAATAGCGATCAGTAATTCGGTAGATTTGTATGCAATACCGAGTTCGGACTGGCGCACCAAAGGCGTGGTGAGCCCGAGCACGGCCATCAGCGCGCGGATGGCGTTGATGTTGAAATCCGCCAGAAATTCGGCTTTGCACGCTATTAGGTCAGCGATAAGCGGCATGATGCGATCGAAGTTCGGTGCGCTGCGATAGCTGAATTCAATGGAGCGAAGCATCTTGCCGCGCCAGTCAGCCTGCGGATTGATGCGGACCTTGCGAATGACCTGTTCACCCGGCTCGCGCAGCACTGCACAGCCGACCCAGCGCGCGTCGCCAATGATGCGGATGCGCACGCGATTCGTGATGGAGCCCATTCCGCTGCCGCTCTTTGGATAAGCGACATCATCCAGGAACACGAAGACCTCGCTGCGGCGGATCTTGTCGAAGTACCCGAGCCACGGAAAGAAATTCGGCTGGTGAATCGCTACAAGGCCCATGAGTCCCGCTATCATTCACGCCGCTTTTGGCGACCGCCAAATTGTTTGGTAGGCATCTGGTGCAAATTCAATAAGGAAAAATGGTCGGGAAAATGTGGATTTCAGGGGCTGGATTCGGTGGATGGGCAGGCAGGACTCCCAATGCTAGGTGCGGCCAGTGCCCGAACGGCGGCGTCTGAAAGTCTTGGCTCATCGTCTTCGTCGATCCACGCACGGTGCGGTAACTTGGGAAACGGGTGCGGAACGGGAAACAAGATGTCTCGCCCAGTGCCTGCTGAGTGATCACGCACCGTCTGGCCACCCCGAATCGGCGCAATCCGTGGCGCGATTGGCATCGCATGTCCATCAGCGCCGCGAATTGTCCGGAGTAACACACCTCTCCGAATTGCCGGCTTGTTGCGGCAGACCTGACGCCTCACGCGAACGCCCTCAGAAAGTAGCGCGTTGCGTTGTCCCTGTTGACGGGAGTTTCCATCAATCGCTCAGATATTCGAGTGGTTGCCTCGATGACCAGGCGTCGCAAAAAAGGGTGTCGGTCCAGGAACTGTTTTGCCCGATCGGCAAAAAAGAACCTCAGAAAATACGTCTGAATGTTCATCAGGTCGTAAAAAAACAGATTGCGTGCAGGGAAGACGTAGTCAATCTCGATGCGTCTGAATCCGGCTTCGATCAGCTTCTCCCTCCACTGCCCCTCAGACCGATAGTGGAAGATCATGTCATACACGTCCCTGTAGGTCTGGAATTTTCCCGCCAGTTCTCCTTTAGGCATCAGTTTGGAGAAGGCCTTGAACCAAAACGTACTCTCCCTGAACATGTACGTTTGAATGGCGAACAATATGCTTCCTCCCGGCTGCAAGACTCGGGCGCATTCACGCAAGGTTTGGTCGATCTCCGGAATATGGTCGAGCACTCCAAGCGTGATGACGTGATCGAAGGACGCGTCGCGGAAGGGCAACGCTCCGCCGTCCCCGACGCAATAGCCCGCGTATTCGTCCTTGGCGACAAGGTTGCTCACGCGGTCTATTCCGAAGAGCTCGCGTATCCCAGAGTTTTCCTTTACCGATGCGCCAGTGATTCCCGTGCCGCAACCCAGGTCGAGTACGCGACCTGAAATGGGGTGCCGGCATACCGCTTCAAGTTCCAGCGCCTTGAAGATGACTATTTCCGGAATGTAGTAGTACCTTGCCGCAAGATCGCGCACGACCTTGGAAATCCTGGGCTCGAGATTTGCTTGCCGCACAAACAACGACGTAATGAAAAGGGCGATGTAATACGTGACGCCGAACAGCCCGGTGAAAATTCGATTTGGCCAAGTCCACGCCTTGGCAATCTCCTGCTCGCGGATTCGATAAGAAAGGCGCGCGGCTTCGAAGATGCCGAATTTTCGGTTGAGCTCAAGTACTTCCGCCATCCGATAAATCATGGTTTCAATGATCCTATGAATACAGACGATCCGGGCACGCACCTCTTGAATCCAGTATTCATGGTTGGCTCGGTGGATTCCGTGTAGCCTGCGACTCTGGCGAGGGCCGGGCTTCCGATGTCATCCGTGATGTTCTTGCCGCGATGTCTGCATAGCACGAGGCGCGTACTTGGCGCGCAAGGCAGCTATCTGCTGCAGTGGAATGAATTCAGGTAACCGAATCTCGATGCCGTCAAGGTCGATGTAGGCACCTTTGAGCGGCCGTACCTGTGCGCGAACGAGGTTGTAAATCTCCAGATCAGACATGGTTGCGAAATCGATTCGTGGCGATTGGGGGCCGAGGCGCTGGTTGCGAGTCGCCTTTGTGTTGTCCTGAGGATGGCGTAGTCCACAGCCTTCTACGATCGGTCGCAGTTCACTGGACAGCAAATCACGCGTCGCGGTACCCAGTTTCGCCGACAACGTTACCCAGGTGTCCTCCGCGTCGATCGGCACGCTGCGCTGCGCGCAGATGTCGCCCGAATCGAATCCTTCATCCATGAAATGAAGCGTAACCCCGGTCTCGCTTTCCCCGCGCATGATCGCCCATTGCACCGGATTGGGACCGCGGTTTTTTGGCAGCAGCGACGCGTGAACATTGATCGCTTGGCCGCGCACTGCCCGCAGTATTTCGGGGCGTAGCAGCATCGAGTAGGAATGGCATACCGCCATGTCGTAGCCAAGCGCTTCGAACTGTGCGCCGAAAGTTGTACCGCCGGGATCAGTTGCACGCGGCTGGATCAGAAGCGGCACCCCCAAGTCAAGAGCCAGCGCACCAAGGCCGCCAAGGTGATGCGGCCGGATGCTGGCCCCGACGATGCCGGCGATGCTGCTGGCATCCAGGACGGAGAGCAATTCCGGAATGCCGTCGAGGTCGCCGAACAGTACAAGTCGGCGGCACCTAGCTCCCGACATTCTCTCGTCTCGAGGCCGCGAGGGCAGCGTCATAAGCTGCGGCGGTGGCGTCGGCACGCCCCTGGATGCAGCGCAGGACCCGATCTCGCGGCGCCATAGGTTCCGGTACCCACCATTCCGGATGGGTCAATACCTGGAGTCGTTCGTGCCGGCGGGATCTGATCACGTCGAACAGACGCTCGTGCCGCCAATAGCCGTTGGAGTCGGAACAATACTTGTAGCGCACCTTCAGTTTCTCCCCGTAGGCGTTCACCATTCCGGCGATCATGTCGGCGTCCGCTCCGGGCGCGACGAAGTCGGTAGGGTTGTGGAACGACAGGGCGCGAACCTCCGCACCTGCCAGGTTCGCAAGCAGTTCGCGTTCCCACGCGATCCGGGCCTCCAGTTCCCCGAAGCTGTCGAGGTTGAGGTACGCGGAGCAGTCGAAATGCAGCCCGATACGGTGCCCCAACGATACCAGAGTCTCGACACGACGCATGTTTTCCGGTTCGAGGACGCTGTAATAGCGGCTGGTCAGCATGATGAAGTATGTGGTGTGTATGCCCTCGGACTCCTCAATGCGCGCGAGGCAAAGTGCGCGGTGCATCGAAAGATCGACATCGTGTCGCCAGAGCACATGCGGGCTTTGCGGATTGCTGCCGAAATCGGCGAAAGCGTAGTGCGAAGCAGCGTCACGCAGCAGGGACCGATATTGGTCCTCGGTGAAGTCTGCATAGCTGAAGCGCCTGGCTTCGTCGCTCGATTCAAATGCCGTCATCTTCCGGGAGGGCGCGGATCCCGCTGCCAGGCCGCGCAGCTACTTCGCGTATTCAACACCTTCAAGGCGAAACTGGCGCGGCTTCTTGTCGTCGCCGGGCGATTCTTGCCAGGCATCTTTCCACAGACTCCAAATATTGCAATTCCTGCATGCCTCGATTTCGTCCCAGCGACCTTCTAGATGCGCCCTGCGCATTTCGCCAAGCCTGGCCCAAGCCTCGGCCCACGTGGTGTCGCTGGCGTGGCCGAGCGAGTACTTCGGGTTGCTCGCATAGTCCGGTGTCGTCCCGATGCACGCCATGTAGTGGCCGTCGGGTTGCAGCTGGAAATGCGTGAATATCGAAAGACACGGGTAGCGCCTCTGCGGTGTCTCGTGGGCGGACACGTAACCCATCGCTTCAAGCTTCGAAGTGAGGCTCAATTCACTATCGCCCCCCCAATTCCCGACGGTCCTGAGCCTGACGCTGTCGACCTTACCTTCCCAATAGGACCGAAATTTCTCGAAATCTTCTTCCACTCCCTTGAAGTTCATGATGTGCGTGCTGATGAACATCTTGGATTTTTTGTTGTTACGCATCTCCACGATGCGTTCCAAGTTCTGCCACGCCTTGTCGAAATTGTCGACCTGAATCAGTTCCTTATAGCGTTCCCTGGTCGGCGCGTCGAAGCTGTAGGAGTAATGATCGACACCGGCGTCTATCAACGCCTCGACCACCTTTTCCCGGAACAGCGATCCGTTGGTCGCCATGATCACCCGCAACTTAGGCCGGACCCGCTTCATGAGCTGGATGGCTGGCACGAGGTTGTGTGCGGCGATCGTTTCGGAAAAAGACGAGACGTTCAATTGCACGCCTTCTTCCGGCATTTCGGTCAGGCATTTCTCGAGCAATCCGAGATCCATCCAGACCGCCTTCTTAGGTTTGCTGACCGACTGCGGACAGAACATGCAACTGTAGTTGCAAGGAGCCACGCCGACGGTGATCGAGAAGTCGCAAGGCAGCGTACCGCTAGAGACGTATTGCTTTGCGAGGGCGTTTCTTTCTTCGGCGGCAGCCTGCGGATTTACCGAGTCGGCCAAGCCCACCCCCGTGCCAGAAGGCTCCCGAAAGCGCTTGGCGTAAAAGCGGATCTTTTGAACGATTCCTGTGCGGAACTGCATCTGAAAACTTCCAACGAATGCGCAGGTGCTACGCCACGCCAATTGAGCATTTTATCACGCAACATCTTGAAAATATTGAAAGTACAGCGTCTCGCCCCCGGTATTGCGGTGCGGTGCGGTGCGCGAGAGCGGTCCGGGCGGGGCCCGCAGCTTGAGGGGCCTCTTACGCCGGCGTGTCGGTCCTTCCCACAGCGCTGAACGGGGCAACGTAGAAATAGCGATATTCTTCAAGCAACTGCGCCGGCGTCAGGGCGAGGATAGCCGGATCGTGAATTTCGATTTGATACCGGTACGTCAGGTCCTGTGTCCCCCACCGACTCTTGAAGCGGTAAACGCCGGATTGGGTAAGCCACGTGCCGCCCCAGTTCCAGTAAAGGCAACTCCTCCGCACGGCCTCCTGCATCGCCTCGAAAATGAGCAGGCTCATGGGTTGCATCTCCCGATAAGCGGGATCTGTCGCTGGCGTGTAGTACTCCGCGGTCCGATTGAAGAAGAACACGAGAAGCGCGCATACGAGCTTGCCGTCCTTCTCCGCAACGTAGACCCGGTAGTCGCGATCGTAGGCGAACGATTCGCGGATGGCATCGAAGATTTCGGTGGACTTGGCCAGGCCGCCGACCGCCTCTATATTCTCTCGATGCATGGCAGCCAGGGCCACCAGCGCATGCGGGCTCGGGTCGTGCCCGGTGCGCAGGCCGCTTTTCTGCGCCTTGCGGATGCTGTTGCGGGTCTTGTAGTGGAACCTTTCGAACAGGGCGGCTTGCGTGGTGGCATCATCACCGGTGTCTTCGGGGAGCCGGCTCATCTGGCCTATGCGTTCGTCGACAAACGTCATGGCCGTGGAGGATGCGCGATATTCGCGGCGCGGCAGCAGCGGGTTTTCCACCACGGTCGAGGCCACCGCGCCCAAGCTTGAGCACATAGCGCGGAATTCGCGAATCAGCGCTACCGCCACCGCGTCGGGTTCGGCGAATGTCGGCGATAGCAAGACCCCGCCGTGACTGCCGTAGAACGGCAGGGAATTGACCACGTTGCCATGACGTGCGTTCAACCTGGCGAACGCCGGGAGCGCTCCCACGAGTTTGGAGGCGGCTCGCGCAACGAGATAGCGCGGCTCGCTTGAGGGCAGGATCCGGCAGAGCATGTCGCGGTATTGAATCGAGGCGTATAGCAGGTTGCCCGATTCCGCGAGAACCAATGAAGTATAGGCGTCGGCGTCGCTGGCCGTCAGGAGGTCGACGCGGATCGTCATGTGCGTACCGTGTCAGGCCGGCAAGTATTCCGTCAGCCAGCACTCGAACGAGATCAGCGACCATATCAGGAGCCGCCGGTTGACGGCGCCGCTTAGATGCTCCATGACCAGCCGCTCCACCGCGCGAAAGTCGAGATACGCATAGATGCGGGCAGACGGTTTCAGGATGAGGCGCCTGACGTATTCGATGCTTTCGCCCTTGAACCAGCTGGCATCAGGGGCGGAAAACCCCTGCTTTTCGCGCTGTGCGACCTCCGCGGGAATGTATCGTTCCATCACCTTGCGCAGCAGGAGCTTGCCGTCGCGCGTCTGCTGGTAGAAGCGCGTGGTCTTTGGACCCGGTTCGTTTTCGTTCAAGCGGACGACGTGCGTGAGGTTTCCCAGCTTGAGGTGCGCTGGCAGAGTTGTGGCGAAGTCCACCAGGTCGTTGTCGAGAAATGGCACGCGCGTCTCCAAGCCATGCGCCATGCTCAGCTTGTCTTCCATCACCAGCAATCCGTGCAGGAAAGTCTTGGCCTCGAAATACATCGAGTGGTTGACGTAGTCCTCAGGGCTGGTGAGTTCGTCAGCGTGGGTAGCAAACACGTCGCGGAAGATGTCGCGGGTCCAGACGTGTTTGACCTCCGGCATTATCGGGCCGAAGACTTCGTGGATTTCCGAATTCGGAATCAATCGGTGCCAGAATCCGTAGTACTTGTCGACATAGTGCTCGAAGTCGTCGTTTACGACCGCCCGATAGTAGCGCCAGGGATAGCCGCCGAACATCTCATCCCCGCCGCTACCGGCGAGCACCACCTTGACGAACTTGCTGGCGAGTTGCGCAGTGTAGAAGTTGGGGTAACTCTGTCCGACGCGCGGCTCTTCCATGTGGTGTGTCAGGCGCGGCAGGATACGTTCCATGTCGCCAGCCTTGAGCACCATTTCGTAGTGCTCGGTCTTGAACAGGTAGGACATCCGCTCGGCCTTTTCACGCTCGTCGAAACCGAGTTCCACACCCGAGGCGGAACTGAGGTCGAATCCCGCAGTGAAGCTCTTGATGTAGGGAATCTGCTGCGCCGCGATTGCGGTTATAGAGCCTGAGTCCATGCCACCCGACAGGTAGGTGCCGATGTCCACGTCGCTTACCAACTGCCTACCGACGGCCTGGCGGAACAAGCGATCAAGTTCTTCGGCGTATTCCTCTTCGCGCGCGGGTTCTCTGGGCTGGGTAAAACGAAAGTCCCAGTATCGCCGCGAAGGGTGCGCGCGTCGCTTGCCGGCATCCAACAGCATGACCGAACCGGCCGGCAGCAGCCGGACGTCGGCAAAGAGCGTGCGATCGGTGAAGAAATTCTGGAACGTGAAATACTCGAGCAGGGCCTCTTTGTCCAGCCGGGTGCGGTACGCCGGGTGCGCGAGAATGGCCTTGACTTCCGATCCGAACAGGAAGCAATCCCCCTGTCGCGTCCAGTAAAGCGGCTTTATTCCATAGCGATCGCGTGCTAGGAGCAACGTGCGTTCGCGCTTGTCCCACAAGGCGAACGCGAACATGCCGTTTAACCGAGGCAATGCTGCTTCACCCCATTGAGCAAGGGCGTTGAGCAGAACTTCGCTGTCGGAGCGAGAACGAAACTGGTGACCGAGCGTTTCGAGTTCGAGGCGCAGGTCCTGGAAGTTGTAGATCTCGCCGTTGTAGGTGAGTGCGAATCTGCCGTCGCGACTAAGCATTGGTTGATGCCCGGCCGGCGAAAGGTCGATGATCGCGAGACGGCGATGTGCCAGCCCCAGATTGCCATCGGT
The DNA here is from genome assembly GCA_043775255.1 of Burkholderiales bacterium. Taxonomy (GTDB): domain Bacteria; phylum Pseudomonadota; class Gammaproteobacteria; order Burkholderiales; family JAEUOS01; genus JAEUOS01. Next base: position 5,918 of record JAYVST010000367.1, on the reverse strand, counting down.
AAAGAAGCCTTCGCCGTCAGGCCCACGGTGCGCAATCGCAGTGGCCATGCGCTGCAACAGGAGCGGCGCTACAGGCTCGCCGTCAAAATTGAGAACCCCGGCAATGCCGCACATGGTTGCTTACGCAACCCGGCGTAGCGTATCGACGACGTAACGATAGTCGTCTTCCGTCATCCGGTTGTGCAATGGAATTGCCATGCTCAGCGCATCGCAATCCCGGGCGGCGGGGTAGTCTCCGGGCTGAAATCCATAGCGCTCGCGGTAGTAGCCCAGCATGTGAACGGCATGGGTGCCGGGGCGCGTGCTGATTCCTCGCACCTGCAGATCTTCCATGATCGAGTTGCGGGTCAATCCGGCTTTCGATTCGTCGACAAAGCAGACGAAGGACTGCCAGCCGTGGCGTGAGCCGGCCGGTGAATCCGGGGTCCGCAGCCATTTGATGTCGGCAAGCTCGCGCTGGTAGAACTCGGCCCACCGCTGCCGTTCGTCGATGTATTGGTCCAGTTTGCGAAGTTGCACCTGGCCGACCGCGCCTTGCAGATCGGTCATGCGGTAATTGAATCCGAGCAGGTTGAATTCGGCGAGGACGTACGGCTTTGGTCCTGCGTGCCTGGTCTCTTCCGAAACGCTGGCGCCGTGGTTGCGCAACGAGTTGCAGCGATCCGCAAGCACCGGGTCGTTGGTTGTCACCATCCCGCCTTCGCCCGTCGTAATCGATTTTCGCGGGTGAAACGAAAAAGCGCTTGCGACCCCTAGGGTGCCGGCGTGCCTGCCCTTGTAGGCGCTGCCGGCAGCGCAAGCGGCGTCCTCGATGATCGGAATTTCGGGCGCGGCCTCGCGAATCGCATCGATGTCGGCGCACAGGCCGAACAGATGGACCGCGATGATGGCCTTGGTGCGCGCCGTGACTTTTCCACCGACGAGCGCCGGGTCAAGATTGAAGGTCGCTCGATCAACGTCGACGAATACCGGTGTTGCCCCACAATAGAGGACGACGTTTGCAGTGGCAACCCAGGTAAACGCCGGAACGATGACTTCGTCGCCAGGGCCGATCCCCATTGCAGAAAGGATCAGATGCAAGGCGGTTGTGCAACTCGTAGTGGCCAGCGCGTGTGCGGCTTGATGGCGTTTTGCAAAGGCCTGTTCGAATTGAGCGACCTTGGGGCCCTGCGTAAGCCAACCCGAGATCAGGGGTTCTCGGACTGCCTGCCATTCCTCTTCGCCAGTTGCAGGCAGGGATATCTGTATGCTGCGACGCTGTTCAGGCATTCGGATTGGCTGCAAGCTTGCGCTTTTGCGCGACGGCCTCGATGTGCTGCTTCCGCCATGCGATCAGGTCGCGCAGTCCCTGCTCGAGCGAGACGCCAGCGGTGAAGCCAATATCCTCGGTGGCACGCTTGGCGGAGCCAATGCGGTTGCGCACCAGGGTGGCCTGGCTGCGCGGCGCGAATTGGATCGGCTTCCTGCAATCGGTCAATTCGATCAGCATTTCCGCCAGTTGCTTCAGGGACGTGCGCAGCCCGGTTCCGACGTTGTAGAAGCGATCGACCGTATCGGCCTTCATGGCGCAAACGTTGGCCAGTCCGCAGTCTTGGGCGGCGACGAAGTCGAAGGCCTCGCTGCCATCGCCCAGGATGGTCGGTCCGTGGCCCTGGTCGATCGCGTCGAGCATTTTCATGATCACAGCGATGTACGCGCCACGGTAGTCCTGCCGGGCTCCGTAGACGTTCATGTAACGCAGTCCGACGACACCCAGGCCGTAGCGATGATGGAACGCACGTGCCATGGCCTCGCCGGCGATTTTCGTGGCACCGTAGAAGTTCTTGTTCAGAAACGGATGGTCCTCGGTCATCGGTTCTTCCACGGCGTCACCGTAGACGGAAGCGGAGGACGAGTACACCAGCCGCTTTACGCCAGCCACCACGCAAGCCTCGAGCACGTTGAACGTGCCGCGCACGTTGACGTCGAAGGCGGCGCGCGGAAACTCATGGCACTGCAGCAGCCACAAGGCGGCAAGATGAAAGACGCCGTCGATCCCCTTCATTGCCGCGAAAAGAACGTCGGACTGGCAGATATCGCCGCCAACATCGTAGACCTTGACTCTGGGATCCCGCAACGCGCCGGCGAGGTTCTCATGCGTGCCGCGAACGAAATTGTCATATATGAGGATTTCGCCGATGTCATGCCGCAGCAGCATGTCCACCGCATGCGAGCCAATCAGGCCCGCGCCGCCTATGACCAGAAATTTCTTGCCGCATATGTCCATGTTGATTCCCGGCCGTCAAGCCGGCAGGCGGGTTTCGGCCCCAATGGCCAACCGCACATTGTCGGCAATGGTCTTCTGCGTGTCGACCGTCAAATCCGGATGCATTGGCAGGCTGACCACTTGCCTTGCCATGTCGACCGACACCGGGCAGCATTCCGCGCAGCATAGGTGCTCGTAAGCCGGCTGCAGATGCATCGGAATCGGGTAGTGCACGGCAGTCGGAATCCCGGCGTCCTTGAGGTGTTGTTGCAAATGCTCGCGGTCCGGAACCGCCAGCGTGTACTGGGCGAAGACACTGGTCCTGTCGGGCTTTACAGTTACAGTGCGCGCCCCGTGCGGCATGTCTGCGAACAGGGCCATATAGCGTGAGGCCACCTGCGCCCGCGCCTCAAGCTCCCATCCGAACCTTTTTAGTTTGGCCAGCACAACGGCACACTGGATCGTATCCATGCGCCCGCCGACGCCGACGCGGGTGTGCACGTAGCGTTTCGACTGGCCGTGCACGCGGATCTCGCGCATCGCCTTTGCCAGGACTTCGTCGTCCGTGAAGATCGCTCCGCCGTCGCCATAGCAACCCAGCGGCTTGCTCGGGAAAAAACTGGTGCAACCGATGGTCGACAGGTTGCAGCTCTTGCGTCCCTTGTAGGTCGCCCCAAAACTCTGGGCGGCGTCCTCGATCACTGGCAATCCGTGGCGCGCGGCAACGGCGTTGATCTCATCCATGTCGGCCGGCTGCCCGTAAAGGGAGACCGGCATGATCGCGCGCGTACGCGGTGTGATCTTCGATTCGATCAGCGCGACGTCGATATTGCAGGTATCCGCCTCAATGTCGACGAAAACCGGCTTCGCGCCCAACAGCACGATGACCTCGGCGGTTGCAATGAAGGAGAACGGCGTGGTGATGATCTCATCACCCGGCTTGACGTCGAGTGCCATCAGGGCGATCAGCAAGGCTTCGGTGCCGGATGCTACGGTGATGCAATGCCGCGAGCCGGTGAATCGCGCAAGCTTTTGCTCCAATTCCGCCACTTCCGGCCCCATGATGAACTGCCCATGGTCCAGCACGGTCTGGATGCGCATGTTGATTTGCTCACGCAGCGCCGCGTACTGGGTTTTGAGGTCAATAAAGTCGATGGATTTCATCTTCAGTCCTGGTCAGGAAGATGCTGCGGAATACAGGCAAACCCCTTCGCGCAGGCAATAGATAGCCCCCGTGTGCGGGCAGGTCGCTTCGGCGTTGCCGTTCAGGGGCAGTTCGAGCTGTTCTCCAAAGCGGCTCATCCAGCCCTTCTGGCGCGCCGGCACTCCGGCCATCAGCGCGTAGTCGGCAACATCGCGGTTGATCACGGCGCCCGCCGCGACAAAGGCGTACTGCCCGACTGTCACGCCGCAGACGATGGTGCAGTTCGCCCCCAGGGTCGCGCCGCAGCGCACCAGCGTGCGCCGATACTCGTCCTTGCGTGTTACCGCCGAACGGGGGTTGTAGACGTTGGTGAATACCATGCTGGGTCCGCAGAACACATCGTCCTCAAGGGTCACAGCATCGTAGACTGAAACGTTGTTCTGGATCTTGACGTTGTTTCCAATAGTCACGTCGTTGCCGACGAACACGTTTTGCCCAAGTGAGCAGTGCTCGCCGATCACCGCCTTGCCGCATACGTGCACCCAGTGCCAGACGCGGCTGCCGTCGCCGATAGCCGCGCCGGGGTCGACGATTGCGGTCGAATGGATTGTTGCGGCCATCAATAGTCGAGCGGCAACGGCACGCGGCGGCCGTCGCGCGCCGAAAGGTAGGTTGCAATCAGCACTTCAAGCGATTTCAGTCCCTCACGGCCATCCGTATCCGGCTCGGCTTCGCCGCAGAGTACCTTGAGGACATTGTCATAGTAGAGCGGATGGCCGAAGCCGTACACCGATGTCGTCTGGTAGTTGGCGTCCTTGACTTTGATATCGTCCGGGTGTGCGTCGGCGAATTCCCAATGCTGGATTTCATTGACGGCAACCCCGCCTACGCGAACCGTACCTTTCTCTCCAAGTATGGTGATGCTGCCCTCGAGATTCTTGGGGTAAGTCAGCATGGTGACATTCATCGACCCGAGAGCTCCGGAGCGCCAGCGCACGCTGACGACACCGGTGTCTTCGACTTCGATGTCGCGTGCCAGCGTAGCGGTGTAGGCCTGCACGCTTTCCACCGGTCCGATCAGCCAATCGAGCAGATCGACATAGTGGCTCGCCTGGTTCATGAAGGCGCCGCCGTCGAATTCCCAAGTGCCGCGCCAAGCCGCACTTTCATAGTAGCTTTGCGGGCGACTCCAGAAAACGTTGATGTTTACCATGTAGATGCGGCCGAAACGCCCCGTTTCGACCGCCTGCTTCACCAACTGCAAAGTCGCATTGCGACGATTCTGTTTGACTACGAACAGCCTGACGTTGGCGGCGTCGCACGCCGCGACCATCCGTTTGGCCTCCTGCCAGCGGGTTGCCATCGGCTTTTCCGTCATCACATGACGGCCGCTTTCCGCAATCAGGATCGCCTGTTCCGGATGCAGGCCGGATGGGGTGGTGAGTATGACGACATCGGCGTCGGTACCCTGGAGCAGTTCCTTGATGGTGGCGAAGGCAGGCGCGCCGGTTTCACTTTGCGCGGCTTGGCGCGCGTCAGCGGCGACGTCGCAAACGCCTACCAATTCGGCGCAGTCGGCATGAGATTTGATGGCGGCGAAATGGTTCTTGGCGATGCGCCCGCAACCGACAAGGGCAAACCGGATTTTCCGATCCTGTATCGGGGCCGGAAAACTTCTCATGCTGGCCCGCCCAATGCCGAAGGGAAAACGGAGCGAAAGTTCATCGTTTCTGAGGCGGCACAACCGGAGGGAGCCATGTCGTGCCTTCAAAATTCGCTGCGTGTCTCCACATCAGCAAAGGGTTGAAAAAAACGTCATTTGTTATACTGATTTTAGCATGCGCATCTTCAGTACAGAGCGAAAGTGCCGACAACATACGTGCAATCGCGCTGCCAGACTTGATGCCAATCCGCCTTGTATCGTACGCAGAAACGTATGTGGCAGGGCGCTCGCGTGTGATCTGTAGGCCACTGCCGGCCGGTCAGGTTCACATTTTTTGTGGCTAACGCCGCTCTTCCAGCCCGGGGATTTGTCCGGGGTACCCGCCTGCGAAAAAAATGAAGATTCTAGTCACCGGTAGTGCAGGCTTCATCGGCATGCACACCTCGGCCCGACTGCTGGCTGCGGGACACGAGGTGGTAGGCGTCGACAACATCAACGACTACTACGACGTGGGACTCAAGCTGGCCAGGCTGGCCGAACTCGAGCGCAACCCGAAATTCACTTTCGAGCGCTTCGACCTCGCCGACAAGCCGCGCCTGAACGACCTGTTTGCGCGCCATCGTTTCGACCGGGTGCTAAACCTGGCCGCGCAGGCCGGAGTTCGCTATTCGCTCACCAATCCGGATGCTTACATCACGAGCAACCTTGTGGCGTTCATGAATATTCTGGAGTGCTGCCGGCACCAGAAGGTCGCGCACCTGACCTACGCCAGCAGCTCAAGCGTCTATGGCGCCAACGCGAAGCTGCCGTTCTCCACCAGCGATCCCGTCGATCACCCGGTCAGCCTGTATGCGGCGACCAAGCGC
>JAYVST010000366.1:0-2831 GCA_043775255.1 Burkholderiales bacterium | reverse complement strand
GCATCGCGCTTGAGCTCGATCAGCGGGCCGGCGAAGCAGGCCGCGTCTTCGGCCAAGGCGACCTCCCAGTCGGCGAAGGCGCCTGCCGTGCGCTCGAGGGTAACCATGCCGCCGATGCGGCCCAGATTCATCAGGGGAATCGAAAGGATGCCGGCGGCGCCGCTGCCGGCGATCAGGCGCTGGTGACACTGGGTGATGAGCGGCATTGCCGCATCCGGCGGCGGGAAAGAGAGGGTCGCCTTCTGGTCGAATGCTTCGTTCATGGCCGCCGCCAGGGCGCGTCCGGCTTCGCTGCGCGATTCGACCGTGCGACCGTTAGATTGCGCCAGCAAGCGCACCGAACCGTGCCGGGTGAGTCCCAGGCTCACGCGTTCGCAGCGCATTGCTTCGGCCAGGCCGGAAGCGAAGGCGGTGGCGGCGTCCACCAGGCGCGGATGCGACAGGACCGCTGCCTGCAGGCGCAGCACCAGACCGCCGGCGGGCTCGCGCGGCTCCGCGGGCGCTTCACCTGCGCGCAAGCGGGGTCTGGCTGATTCGACGAATGCGCTCATGATGCGATCGATCCATCCAAAGGGGCAGGGCCGTTACCGGAGAAACCACGGGTTCAGGCGGACACGGCTGCGCCTGCGCCGGCGATTGCCGCCACCGCGGCGCGTCCGCGGTTCTTGTTCGCATACATGCGGCGGTCCGCGTCTTCCATCAGGTCGGCGATCGACAGGTGGCGCGCGTGGTCGAAGACCACTTGGCCGACGCTGTAGCACAGGTCATAGCCGCGGCGGGAGGTCAGGTTGTGCTTCGCCACTTCCTCCTGCAGGCGCGTCAAGGCGGCTTCGCTTTCGGCTTGCGTGGCGTTGGTCAAGAACACCGTGAACTCGTCGCCGCCGGGGCGGCCAACAACGTCGGAGTCGCGCAACACGCGCTCGAGGATCCGCGCGAAAGTGTTCAGCGCACGGTCGCCCTCGGCATGGCCGAAACGGTCGTTGATCTGCTTGAACAGGTCGAGATCGAAATAGAACAGGCTGGCGGGCTTGTCCAAGCGCTTGCACAGGTTGAGGGCATGCTGCGCCAGGGCCTCGAAACCGCGCCGGTTCGACAGCAGGGTGAGCTCGTCGATGGTCGCCATCTGCACGGCCGCGAGCTCCTGCGCGGCCATGCGCGCGAGGTCGCGCAGCAGGCCGCGCTCCTCGGCATCCATCGAGCGCGGACTCTGGTCGATCAGGCACAGGGTGCCCAGCTTGCTGCCGTTGGGCATCACCAGCGGACAGCCCGCGTAGAAGCGGATGTTCGGCGCGTCGGTCACCAGCGGGTTGTCGTGGAAGCGTGGGTCGAGCGAGGCGTCGGGGACTACGAAGACGTCGTCCTGCAGGATGGCGTGGCCGCAGAACGAGATGTCGCGCGGGGTCTCGGTCGCGTCGAAGCCGAGCGCCGACTTGAACCACTGGCGGTCGGCATCGACTAAGCTGACCAGCGCGATAGGCACGCCGAACAGGCGGCGCGCCAGGCGGGTGAGCCGGTCGAAACGCTCCTCCGGCGCGGTGTCGAGGATATTGAGCGAGCGCAGGGCTTGCAGGCGTGCGGTCTCGCTGCCGGGTTTTTCGGGCGCTTGCATGCGGGTTCTCCCCTTGGGATGGCCGTCGTCGGGATGACGGCTCTTGACACCACGCACAGTAGCAAGCGCATCCGCCGGGCGACCTTGAGAACAGGCGCGCAATCCGGCGCCAATTGCGGATTTGCCGGCCGGTCGGCGAAAAAAACCCCGCCGCAGGGGCGGGCTGGCAGACGGGCGCGGGGCCCGCGACTTAAAGCGCGTCGAGCGCCTTGACCATGTCTTCGAGCGCCTTCTTGGCGTCGCCGAATACCATCATGGTCTTGTCGAGGTAGAACAGCTCGTTGTCCAGGCCCGCATAGCCGGAGGCCATCGAGCGCTTGTTGACGATCACCGTGCGCGCCGTGCTGGCCTCGATGATCGGCATGCCGAAGATCACGCTGCCCGGTATCTTGGCCGCCGGGTTGACCACGTCGTTGGCGCCTAACACCAGCACCACGTCGGTCTGGCGCAGGTCGGGGTTGATGTCTTCCATCTCGAAGACCTGGTCATACGGAATTTCGGCTTCGGCCAAAAGCACGTTCATGTGGCCCGGCATGCGCCCGGCCACCGGGTGGATGGCGTAGCGCACCTGCACGCCTTTCTCGCCCAGCTTGTGCGCCAGTTCCTTCAGGGCATGCTGGGCGCGCGACACCGCCAGGCCGTAGCCGGGCACGATCACCACGGTTTCGGCGTTGCTCATCATGAAGGCGGCGTCATCCGACGAACCGCTCTTGACCGGACGCTGTTCCTGTTTGCCCGCCACGACGCCGGCTTCCTGGCCGAAGCCGCCCAGAATGACGTTGAAGAACGAGCGGTTCATCGCCTTGCACATGATGTACGAGAGGATCGCACCGGACGAGCCGACTAAGCTGCCGGCGATGATCAGCATGGCGTTGTTGAGCGAGAAACCGATGCCGGCGGCCGCCCAGCCCGAATAGGAGTTGAGCATCGACACCACCACCGGCATGTCGGCGCCGCCGATCGGAATGATGATCAGCACGCCCAGAACGAAGGCGATCACGGTCATGATGACGAAGGGCGTCCAGTCCTGGGTGGCGGTGAACCAGAGGCCGGCGCCGAGCATCGCCAAGCCCAGCACCGCGTTCAAGGCATGCTGGCCGGAGAACATCACAGGCGCACCCTGGAACAGGCGGAACTTGTACTTGCCCGAGAGCTTGCCGAATGCGATCACCGAGCCTGAGAAGGTGATGGCGCCGACGAAGGTGCCGATGAAGAGTTCAAG
>JAYVST010000365.1:0-14568 GCA_043775255.1 Burkholderiales bacterium | reverse complement strand
GCCCCATAGCCGGGCTATGGGGCGGCGAATGCGGCAAAAACTGTCCTCGCTGGGGCCGATTTTCGCTATCGACGCCCAAAGTCCGACAGGCTGCTAGCGCAGGACGAACACCGGCTTCAATTGCAACGCATCGCGGATGCGGTCGGCGGTCGCCTGCGCGTTGGTGCGCTCGGAGAATGGCCCCAGCTGCACGCGATGCAAACGGTCGCGAGAAACGATAAGGATGGTTTCGTTGAGCCAGGGCAATTGTTGGTATGTCTTGATGCGGAACTCTTCCGCACCTTCGCGCGCGCCGAAGGCGCCAAGCTGGAGGTAGATGCCGTCGGGCTGTGTCGAGGTTGCCAGCACGGCAGTCTCCGCAGCCGCCGGAGCATTCGAAGGCTGCGCTACCGCTGGAGCGTTCGAAGGCTGAGCTGCCGCTGGAGCGGCCGGCGCGGAACCGGCATCGCGTTCCGCCGGCCGCGTCGCAGGTGTACGTGGTAGCCCGACCTCGGGCTGCACTGATGGGCGAGCCGCTGTTTCGACCGGCGCATGCGGGCCCCCGACGCCTGCACGAACCCGCTCGACTTCAAGCAGTGCGCTGCCCTGATTGACATACCCAAGCTTGAGCGCGGCGGTGTACGAGAGATCGATGATGCGTTCGGAATGAAACGGGCCGCGATCATTCACCCGCACCACCACCGCGCGCCCGTTGGCGGGATTGGAGACCCGCACGTAGCTGGGCAAGGGCAATGTCGGATGCGCTGCCGTCATCGCGTACATGTTGTAAGGCTCGCCGCTGGAGGTCTTCTGGCCATGGAACTTGCGGCCGTACCATGACCCCACCCCGCGCTGACGAAAGTCCCCGTTGCCCGAGATCGGCACGTAAGTCTTGCCGAAAACGACGTAAGCGCGGTTCGCCCCGCTGCGTAGAAGTGGCTCATCGACCGGGACCGCGTCAGGGGTCGCTTCCAGATTCGGTGGTGGGTTCTCGCTCGGGCCGTCGTCCTGATAGTAGGCGCCGCGCCCCGGACGCGCAGGCGGTGTCGCCGGACGCGCCTGCGGTGTGTTTCCCTGGGCGGTTTGCGGTGTGCGCGCTGCGGGTACGGTAGGCGCGCTATCGGGAACACGGCGCGGCGCGGTGCATGCCGCCAGGACAACAATGGCCAAGGCCAGGAACGCACCGAGCCGCCGCATCAGTACTTGAAACCTCGATGCAGAGCGACCACACCTGCGCTCAGGTTGAAATAATCGACCCGCTCGAAACCGGCTTCCGACAGCATCGTCTTGAGGGTTTCCTGGTCTGGATGCTTGCGGATCGATTCGGCCAGATAGCGATAGCTCGCTTCATCGCCGGCCACCTGCCGGCCGAGCCACGGCAAGAGGCCGAACGAATACAGATCGTAGGCGCCGGACAGGGGTTTCCAGACGCGCGAAAACTCCAGCACGAGAAGCCGTCCGCCTGGTTTGACGACGCGCCACATTTCCTTGAGCGCGACTTCCTTGCGCGTCATGTTGCGCAGTCCGAACGCCACCGTGACCAGATCGAAGCTGTTGCCGGCAAACGGCAATCGTTCGGCGTCGCATTGCGCAACCGGCAACGCCAGCCCTCGGTCGATCAGTCGATCGCGGCCGTGTGCCAGCATGGCACTGTTGATATCGGTGAGCCAGGTTTGCCCGGACGGGCCGACGCGGCCGGCAAGGGTTTGCGCAAGGTCGCCGGTGCCACCCGCGACATCGAGCACGCGCTGCCCGGGACGCACGCCGGACTGCGCGATTGCAAACGCCTTCCATGCCCGATGCAGTCCGCCGGACATGAGGTCGTTCATCAGGTCGTACTTGCCGGCGACCGATTCGAAGACTTCGCGTACCCGTCCGGCTTTTTGCGCCTCGGGAATACTCTGATAGCCGAAGTCGGTGTCGGACATGGCGCGCTCAAGCGTCGCGGGAAGCACCCGCCTCTTCAAGCCGTTTCAGGTACTCCGCCCACATCGACTGCCGGCGTTGCCCGATCTCGTAGAGATAGTCCCAGGAATAGATGCCCGTGTTGTGCCCGTCGGAAAAATGCGGCTGCACCGCGTAATTGCCCACCGATTCAAGCTCCCGGATATCGACGTTGCGTTTGCCGGTTTGCAGGACTTCCTGGCCGGGCCCGTGGCCGCGCACTTCGGCCGAGGGCGAATGCACACGCAGGAATTCGCACGAAAACTCGAAACGTGCCCCATCCGAAAATGCAACTTCGAGGCGACGCGTCTGCTGATGCAGAAGGATCTCGGTGGGCAAAGGGGAGTCTTTGGTCAGTCCGGCCATGGCGCGCGGACTATAGCATGCGTGTTCGGGCCGAAACGCACCCTTCGCATACGCCTGCCGGTTGCCACAAGGCGTGCTCCGGAGAGTGGCCGCGACCACCGTTACGCGATTGTCCGGCGCTGCGTCCTTCCCGGATTGCCGCTGCTAACCGGACACGATTTCGGCGTCGATCTCCTCGAAATCGAAGCCGCGCCGTCGCAGCGCGGTCAAGCGCAATCGATAAACGATACCGGCATCCTGCATGTCGAACTGGTGATCGGGTTTGAACCAGCCGTTTGGCAGGATCAGCGTTACCGATTCTTTCGCATGCAGGGAACCCAGGCGTATTCCGGCACTCCAGAGCCGCCCCTCGCGGCCTCCACCGCGTCCGGCGCGCACCCCCACGGCGTGCGGCTTGCCGTTCAAAAGCTGCACGCGTGCGTTGATTGCGCCCGGATGGTGCGGGTCGAAGACCGGTTCCTGCAGGCCTCGAATTTCAGCCAGAGTCACCAGCGCGTCCTCCCCTGCCAGTCGCAGTCGCATGGTCATCAATTGGCCGACGCGGAGCCGGGCGCCGGCACGGACGCGCCGCAGGTTCAGCGCATCGCCGTCACCGTCATCGACTTCCCAATCTTCGAAATGACGCATCGCCTCGCGCGCCAGTTCATCGTTGCGCGCAACCGACACATGCTGGAAGACGAACAGTTCGTCAAAACTGCGCCGACTGGTGCCGTCGTCGGTCTGGTTCAGAATGAAAGGATCGCCGGCAACCATGTAGTACATCGCGCTGAAGTCGATGCCGGCATAACTTACGCCCACCCCATGACCCCGATTCGCGCCGTGCAAACGGACAACATGCGCAGGTGCGGGCGCAACGTTGCGGTCGCACCAGACGCGCCTGGCCCGAGCGAGAAGGTCGCGGATAGGCAGGTGGCGCACGGGTGCGGGCAGGCGCAAACCGTCGAAGGCAACGCCGGTATCGATTTTCCGCAGGCGACGGGCGAGGCTGCGCGACAGGCGTGTTGCATCCATCAGATACGCGCTTGTTCCGAGATGGACTACACGCTGCCGTTTGGGCGGCGTGACCGACGCCATCTCGCGGCCGGGTCGGGCACCGTCTTGCGCACCGGGCGCCAGCGGCAAGCAGGTGACCTTGCCTTCCCATAGAGCGGCGAGATCGAACAAGGCGTCGCGTTCCCGACCCAAGCTCGCAGCGCCCGCCAGTGCGATCAGCAACGCACGCTGTCGAATCAGCGCAACGCTGGTTGTGCCGCGCGGATGAAGGCTGTCGCGCGCCCTGGCTTCCAGCAATTGATACTCGGTGGCCAGATCTGTCAGACGCTCCAGATCGTCGATCAGATCCGCGGTGCCGCTCTGGCCGGCGCGAAAATGCCCTTTCAGGGACGCGCAGAAATAGTCGCCCGCGCGCGCCAGGCAGAGCGCGCGGCAGGACGCCAGGTCGGCGTTGTCAAGCGTCGCCTCGAAGCAGTCCAGATAGGCCGAGGCAAGGCCGCGCCATTGGGCCTGGGCATGGGAGAACGCATTGCGCTCGGCCGGACCAAGCGGCAGGGGCCGCGACGCATAGCGCACCGAATACTGCTGGTCGATAGCCACGGCATGGCTACGAATGGTCTCGAGTATCTCCAGTCGGTCGCGCGGCAAAGGTGGCGCTTCCGCCATTTCGAGCAGCAACGACGTGATCGCGTGGTGCGCGCATCGCGCGTCTGACAGCGGGAGCGTCAGAAGCCATTGTTTGGCACCACGCGCCGTGGCGACGCCCGGACGCTGCGCCAACATCATCTCGGTTAAAAGCATGACAGGCTCCGATCGACAGGCGCAGAGCATGAACGCGCCGAATTATGCGAATGTCATAATACGCATTTTCATCAAAAATGACAATGACATTTTTTAATCCCGTTCGGACACCCCAAATAGCACTCGTCGGCGGCAATGCTGGGGAACCTCGGGCAACGTGGGAGAACCTTGTTCGGTTCGCCGACGGCTACCTTTTGAACTTGCGTTTTGAAAATGTGCCCAGGCTCCCGCCAAGCTCGGGGAGAGGTCCGGAGCCCCGTCGCTGGGACTTGAAACAGTCGGAAAGACTTGGACGTCAGTCAGTCTGCCAGCCGGGCGTATGCGCAAATATCGTGATCGCCAATGTGATCCACGATGGTTTCGAGCCTGATCTGCCAGGCACTTTCGGCATGCACGTCGAGGATGCGCCCGGCCCGAAACCAGCCTGCCGGGACCACAACACTGCTTGGCGCACGCATTGCCGGCACCGCGGGCAGCATGAGTCCGGGATGGTACTTCTCGCCCGGTTCGGCGCCGCCGTCAGGACGAACGGCAACCGCCTGCGGCGCTCCCGGCAGGGTGCGCACGCCGGCGATCAGTTTTCCGCCGGCCTGCATTTGCACCCAGCGCACCGAACCTACGATGAACGCACGGGCGTCCGACGGCTTGACGCCGATCAGGCTGCCTGGCGACAAACGCGACCCGGCCGTGCCGGTGGTGCGCTGGAGGCACAGCCCGATCATGCTTTCGTCGAGAATGCGCCATTCGTCAAGGGAATAGCCCTGCATGGCGCTGTCGTCCTCGTCATGCGTCGAACCGCGTCCGAACGCAGTGATCGCGCGTATCTGGCGAGTCGTCAGCTCCGGCGCCGCACCGGGTTGCTTGAATGCCTTGCCGGACACGTAGAAGTGCAGGCCGCTGATGCCCAGGACGGCCAGGGCCTTGCCCGAGACGGGCCGGCGCGGATGTTCACGACCGACCCGGCCGTCGCCCCAGTGCTTGTACAGAAGGATCAGGGTCTGCTCGATCGTCGGCAAGGCACCTTCTTCGCCCAGACCCAGGCTGGCGGAGGTCTCACCCTTGCGCAACAGGTGAATGCGCTTTTTCATCGCGACGGCAAGGTCGCTGATGTCCAGGTAACGCAGGGCCTGCGACGACCCGATTTCCGCACCATCCTCCGGCCGGAAGCCACCACGCCCGGCGTCGAGATCGACCAGTACCGGCGGCTTGGAAGCTTGCGCAGGCGGCAGGCTGGTGATGGTCACCCGGTTGGCAAGACGCTCGGTCCAGAAGGCGACCGGCAGCAGGTGGCGTTGTGCCACCTCGCCCGGCAAGCCCAGGCTCAACAGCACCGGACGCGCGTAGGTCGCCATGCAATGGGTTGCGCCAACACCTTCCAGCAAGGCATCCTTGACCTTGTCGGCGGCGACGCCTGATGTCTCGGCCGCGCGATAGAGCTGGTGCAGCAGGCGCCAGTCCGGTTCAGGCACTTCATTGCCGCCGCATTGGATATCGAGAATCAGGCGCGCATGGGCGTCGAGGGCGCGTTGGCACACCGTTGCCGCCTGCTGGCGCAGTTCGCGTTCTTGGTCGAGTATGGACTGCACGCACACCCGGTACACCACACCAAGACCACGCCACAGGTCAAGCGACGCCTCCAGCACGCCGGCTTCGGCGTCCGCCAAAGGCAATGGCCGAAAGCTGAACTTTCGCGCCATCTCGGACTGCACCCGCACCACCGGTTCGCGCAGGCATTCGGCAAGTTCGAACAGCAAGGCGGGCTTGAGGCCGGCGATCGGCAACAGCGCCATCTGGGCCCGCAATTGCGCCTGCACTGCCGCCGGATTTGAATGCGGGAGCGCCTGCAGCCAGTCGCCGCACGCCTTGTCGCTCGCAAAATCCAAGACCGCGTCGGCGCGGGGCGTCGGCAGTTCAAATCGCAAATTCATGGACCCACCAGTCGGCCCGCCTCGGCTGACGCGGGTATGTTCGACCCCATCCTGCCGGCCGGCAACAGCGCGCGCGGCCTGTACAGGATGCCCCAAAACCTTCATCGTAACCGAAACGGTTACGACATCGGCCCGATGCATAGACCCGACAAAGGCACGCCGACGCAAACCTTTACCTACAAAAGCACCCGCTCGATGCCTCCTGCGGTGACTTCCGCGACGTATTCCGGCATCCAGTTGGCACCCAGCACATGGCGCGCGATCTCGACGACGATGTAGTCGGCATCGGTACCCGCATCATTGCGAAAGCGCGACAGTCCTTGCAGGCATGAGGGACACGACGTGAGCACCTTGATGTCACCTTGATGGCCCGCCGCGCGGATGCGTTCGGCACCCTTCTCCATCTCCTCCTGCTTGCGAAAGCGCACCTGGGTGGAAACGTCCGGACGGGTCACCGCCAGGGTGCCCGACTCGCCGCAGCAGCGCTCGTTGAGTTCCACTTTGCTGCCCATCAGCGCATTGACCACCTCGGTCGCCTTGTAGGTCTTCATCGGCGTGTGGCAGGGCTCGTGGTACATGTAGCGCGTGCCGGTCAGACCTTCGAGCCGAATTCCTTTTTCGAGCAGGTATTCATGGATGTCGAGCAGGCGGCAACCGGGGAAAATCTTTTCGAATTCGTACTTCTGCAACTGGTCCATGCAGGTGCCGCATGAAACGATGACGGTCTTGATGTCCAGATAGTTGAGGGTATTGGCCACCCGGTGGAACAGGACGCGGTTGTTGGTGGTGATTTCCTGCCCCTTGTCGGCATCGCCCGCCGCAGTCTGCGGGTAGCCGCAGCACAGGTAGCCGGGCGGCAGTACCGTCTGCGCGCCGACGTGATACAGCATCGCCTGGGTGGCCAGTCCGACCTGCGAAAACAGGCGTTCCGATCCGCAACCCGGAAAATAGAACACCGCTTCCTGGTCATCGGCGGACTGACGCGGATTGCGGATGATCGGCACCACCTTGTCATCCTCGACGCCCAGCAATGCACGTGCGGTCTTCTTCGGCAGGCCGCCCGGCATCGGCTTGTTGATGAAATGGATCACCTGCTCTTTCAAGGGCGCGCGGCCCACGGTCGCCGGCGGATTGCGTGTCTGCGAGCGCGCCAACAGGGACCCGCGCGCAAACTGGTGCGCCAGACGCTGCACCTTGTAGCCGATGTCGACCATGCCGGTGCGAATCGCCTTGATGGTGGTGGGATCGGTCGCGTTGAGAAAGGCCATCGCGGCGGCGGTGCCGAGATTGAACTTTTTCTGTTTCAGCTTGCGCAGCAGGTTGCGCATGTTGATCGAGACATCTCCGAAGTCGATGTCGACCGGGCACGGAGTTTCGCATTTGTGGCACACCGTGCAGTGGTCCGCCACGTCGCCGAATTCGTCGAAATGCTTGACCGAAATGCCGCGCCGGGTCTGTTCCTCGTAAAGGAAGGCCTCGATCAGGAGCGAAGTGGCGAGAATCTTGTTGCGCGGGCTGTAGAGCAGGTTTGCGCGCGGCACGTGGGTCGCGCAAACCGGCTTGCATTTGCCGCAGCGCAGGCAATCCTTGATCGAATCGGCGATCGATCCAATCTCGCTCTGCTCCAGGATCAGCGACTCGGTACCCAACAGGTTGAATGATGGGGTGTAAGCGCCGGTCAGGTCGCCACCGGGCATCAGCTTGCCCTTGTTGAAACGCCCCTCGGGATCGACCCGTTGCTTGTATTCGCGAAATGCCGCCAGCTCGCCCGCTTCGAGATACTCAAGCTTAGTGATGCCGATGCCGTGCTCGCCGGAGATCACGCCACCCAGCGAACGCGCCAGCGCCATGATGCGCGCCACCGCCGCATAGGCCTCCTGCAACATCTCGTAGTTGTCGGAGTTGACCGGAATGTTGGTATGCACGTTGCCGTCGCCGGCATGCATGTGCAGTGCCACCCAGGCGCGCCCCGACAGCACTTCTCGATGGATGCGCTCGCACTCGCGGAAGATCGGCAGATAGGCAGCGCCGCCGAAGATCTCCTCCAGCGGCGCGCGCAATTCCGTCTTCCATGAAACACGAATCGTGTGAATTTGCACCATGCGAAAAATCGTTGCCTCTTGCGGCATGGTCAGCGCATCGGCCTTGACACCCAGGGTGCACAGGGCCAGCGAGCGCGCCGCCACGGTCTGGTCGAGCGCGGCCAGCAGCGCGGTCCAGCGCGCCTTGACCTGACCGAGGAGCTCCAGCGCTTCGCGCACCCGGTCGCCCAGCAACTCGTCTTTCGAGAGGGTGTCGTCGTCCGGATTGAGCGGCAGCACAGGGCGCCGGAACAACAGTTCCAGGCTATCGAGCAGCTTGAGCTTGTTGGCGATCGACAGTTCGATATTGATGCGCTCGATGCCGTCCGAGTAGTCGCCCAGGCGATCGAGCGGGATCACCACATCCTCGTTGATCTTGAAGGCGTTGGTATGGCGTGCGATGGCCGCAGTGCGGGCACGGTCGAGCCAGAACTTCTTGCGCGTCTCTGCGGAGACCGCGACAAAGCCTTCGGCGCCGCGTGCGTTGCACATGCGCACCACTTCGCTGGCGGCACGTGCCACTGCGTTCTCGTCATCCCCGCAAATGTCGCCGATCAACACCATCTTGGGCAGGCGGCCACGGCGCGACTTGGTGGCGTAACCCACGGCCTTCAGGTAACGCTCGTCCAGATGCTCCAGCCCGGCGAGTACCACCGGCGCCCTATCCGAAGCGGGTTCGGCCGCCCGCGCGCGGGCGGTTTCGCGGTCCAGATAGTCCTTGATTTCGACGATCGCAGGTACCGAATCGCCCGCCAGGCCGAAGAATTCGAGGCACACGGTACGCGTGTGGTCGGGCATGCGGTGCAGGATGAAGCGTGCCCGCGTGATGATGCCGTCGCAGCCCTCTTTCTGCACCCCGGGCAGGCCGGACAGGAATTTGTCGGTGACATCCTTGCCGAGTCCGGCCTTGCGAAAGCGCGCACCTTCGATATCGAGCAACTCCGGCGCGCCATACGGGGTCTTGCCGTCCTTGCGGAAACGTTGAATCGAAAACCGCGCCATGGCGGCGTCATGGATCTTGCCGAGGTTATGGTCAAGACGCGTGATTTCCATGAAGTAGCCGTTGGTGTCGACCATGCGCCAGGACAGCAGGTTGTCGATCGCCGTGCCCCACAACACCGCCTTCTTGCCACCCGCGTTCATCGCCACATTGCCGCCGATGCACGACGCGTCCGCCGAGGTGGGGTCGACCGCGAATACGCGCCCGCAGGCCTCCGCAGCTTCCATCACCCGTTTTGTCACCACGCCGGCGCCGCAATCGATGACGGAGTACTCCCGCCCTGCCGTGCCGGGCAAGGCGATGGTCTCGGCGTTTCCCATGGCGTCAAGCTTTTCGGTGTTGATCACCGCCGACAGGCGCGTCAGCGGGACCGCGCCGCCGGTATACCCGGTGCCGCCGCCACGCGGAATGATGGTCAGACCGAGCAGGAAGAGTTCGCGCACCAGGAGCGCGCACTCTTCCTCGGTGTCGGGGTTCAAGACAACGAACGGATATTCGACACGCCAGTCCGTGGCATCGGTCACGTGGGAGACGCGCGCCATGCCGTCAAACGCGATATTGTCGCGCCGCGTCACTTTCGAGAGACGCTTTAAGCAGGCACGGCGCAGCTTCGCCATCTCGTCGAACTCGCGCTCGAAGGCATCGACTGCCTGTTGTGCCGCCTCGATCAGTCGTACCACCTGGCCGTCGGGCCGCGCCACCCCCAAGCCTTCAAGTTCATAGGCAGCACGCCGCTTTTCCATGTCGGAGAGGCGATGGCGCATTGCTTCGACCAGCGCCGCACGGCGCTTCGGATTGTCGAGAAGGTCGTCCTGCAAGTAAGGGTTGCGCTGAACCACCCAGATATCGCCCAATACCTCATAGAGCATGCGCGCCGACCGGCCCGTGCGCCGTTCGCCGCGCAAGACGGCCAAGACCTCCCACATGTGCTTGCCCAACAGGCGGATAACAATCTCGCGGTCGGAGAATGAGGTGTAGTTGTAGGGAATCTCGCGCAGCCGGGAATGCTCTTCGGGGAGCGCTTCTAAGGGCAACGCGTCCTGCGGTAGGTGCGCCAAATCAGTCATTTGAAGTTCCGCGAGTCTCGCCCCGACGTTCGGGCGCGAGCATTCTTGATTTAGGTCAAGATTTTACCGCAGCGCAACAAGAAAACTGCTAACAACCCTGATTTGCGAGGGGAATGCAAACGGCCTTGAGCAGCCGTGCCCGCGCCGTTCGCGCAGATGACCGAAGGGAACGATCAGTCGCTGATTCAGGCCTGCGATGCGGTCGCTCGACCTTTTCGATCACTCGACCTTTTCGATCACTCGACCTTTTCGGTCACCCGACCTTTTCCGTCATTCGACCTTTTCCGTCATTCGACCTTTTCCTCTACCCAGCCGCGGCTGGCCAAGAATGCTTCGAAGCTGACCTTCTTGTATTCGCCACCTCCCACATAGGCGTCGAACTGGTTGAACGCAAGTACCTTGGTGCGCGATCCGCGCCGTGCCAGTACCTCGCGGCCTTGCGAGTCGAGGAACGCCCAGGCCGGCACCGGGCTTGCCTTGAGATTCTTGATGGCGTCCGCCCGGCGCATCTGGCTGCCGTCGACTAAGGAGATCGGGTCGTCAGGGTTGCCACGAATGTCGAAATACGCCAGGACGTAGCGGTTGCTGTAGGTCTTGCGCAGGTCTTCCGACGAAAACGTGTGCTTGTTCGCAAACACGCAATACGGGCACTTGTTGAAGCCGTAATAGACGAATACCGGCTTGCCCTGCTGTTTGGCGATCTTGAGCGCCTGGTTGTACTCGACGAAATTCCATCCTTCGGGCAACTCCGCGCGCGCCGCGCCGGCGACGCTCGCCAATAGCGCCAGCGTCAGCCAAGGTGCAAAGTTACGCAGACATCTTGCGACGAATCGATCGATCACTATGGTCTCCTTCGGGTCGGTTATTCAGGCTGGCGCCTTGAAACCAGCTGCGACATGCGAACCATCGCAAAACGGCTTGTTCTTGGAAGCGCCGCAACGGCACAGGATGGTCTGCGTCATGCGTGCGATGGTCGCGCCCGTTCCGGTCACGACTTCCATATTTCCGGACACGGAATAAGGGCCATCGACCAATGACTCAATGGTGAGCTTGTCGGCGCGCTTGGGCAGCGGTTTCATGTCGGGGCCGGGTTGCGCCTCGCCACTGGCGGCGAACTTCACCGTCTTGTGGGAACCGTCGCAATATGGCTTGGTCTTGGAAACACCGCAGCGGCACAAGGTCGCTCGCTGCAGATTGCCCTTGCCCTTGAGGTCGATGTCGGCGTGCACCGAAAGCGGCCCGTTCTCGCGCATGCGCACCAGGTTGACCTGCGGCGGCTTTTCTTCCGGACCGCCATCGTGGCGCTTGTAGGTAAGGGCGCCGGAAGGGCATTGGCGGATGGTGTGCAATACGTTCTCGATGCTGTCACCGTCAGGCTTGATCCAGGGCCCGGAAACGTTCGCGAGGAACACGGCGGGCGCGCCGAGAACGCAGTAGCGCGCATGGATGCATCGCTTGCCGTCGAACATGATGGTAACGGACTTCCCTTTGGTCGACGTCACCTCCGCGCCGGAGGCCGCGGCCACGTCGCTCGAGGTCTGCGCCTCGACCGCAACCGGCGCCATGCCGGCAAGCCCGGCGGCTGACCCACCCAGGAGCAGGCGACGGCGCGCGGCCGACGGAAGCTCGCGCGGCTCCTTGCCGCTTTCCTCGTAAATCTGCGCTTGCGGATTTTCCATTGCAGAGCACCTCCCAAGGGCGCCGACGCGTAGCGCCTTGTGCGCCTGTCGACGAACGTCAAATGATACTGCCGAAACAGGCTGGCGGTGCGGCCGGTTTGCCTCAAATGCCGACACTGGCGACCGCGCAGTAGCGAGCCACCTTGCCTATGAGCATCGCGATCATGCAATGCCACCAGGTCAGCCGCAGCCAGCCGGCGGCCACGCACAGCGCATCGCCCACCACCGGGACCCAGGAAAGCAGCAGCAGCGGCACTCCGTGGCGCTTGAGCCGGTCCTCATGTCGCACAACGCGACGGTGCGCAATGAAGCGGCCCATGGTGTAGGTAATCATGCCGCCGGCGGTGTTGCCGATGCTGGCGACCGTCAGCGCCGGCCACAGCAGCTCGGGATGCGCGCTCAAGACCGCATAGAGCATCAGTTCGGACGACACCGGCACCAGGGTCGCCGCGACTAAGCTGCCGAAGAACAGCGACCAGAGCGAAGCTTCGGCAGTGAAGAACGATTGCAAGGCCGCCGGCATGCGAATTTCCCACCCCCTTATCGGGGGTAAAATGGCCCCCCAATCAAGGGGTATGAAAATGACCGGAATACACCCGGATTATCTGCGCAAAATCCTCACCGCGCGGGTCTACGATGTTGCGTTCGAAACGGCGCTGGAAAAGGCTTCCAACCTGTCGGCACGCCTCAACAACACCCTGCTGCTCAAGCGCGAGGACATGCAAAGCGTGTTCTCGTTCAAGTTGCGCGGCGCCTACAACAAGATGGCGCACCTGTCGGTCGCGGCCCTGGCCCAGGGGGTGATTTGCGCGTCGGCGGGCAATCACGCCCAGGGCGTGGCGCTTGCCGCCAAACGTCTCGGCGCACGGGCGGTGATCGTCATGCCGGTGACAACGCCTTCTGTCAAGGTGCACGCGGTACGCGCGCGCGGCGCCGAGGTGGTGCTGTTCGGCGACTCTTTCGACGAAGCCAACGCCCATGCGCGCGAACTGGAAGCGCGCGAGAAACTCATCTTCGTCCATCCTTTCGACGACCCCGACGTCATCGCCGGCCAGGGCACCATCGGGATGGAGATCCTGCGCCAGCACCAGGGGCCCCTGCATGCGATTTTCGTCGCCATCGGCGGCGGTGGCATGATCGCCGGCATTGCCGCCTACATCAAGCGGCTGCGCCCGGAAATCCGCATCATCGGGGTCGAACCGGTCGACTCTGACGCGATGGCTCGCTCGCTCAAGGCCGGCCGGCGGGTAAAGCTGGACCGAGTGGGGCTTTTCGCAGATGGCGTGGCGGTGAAACTGGTGGGAGAGGAAACTTTCCGTCTGTGCCGGGAATATGTCGACGAAGTGATCCTGGTGGATACCGACGACATTTGCGCGGCAATCAAGGACGTCTTCGAAGACACCCGCGCGATCCTCGAACCGGCCGGCGCGCTGGCCATTGCCGGCGCCAAGGCCTATGTCGAGCGCGAGAAGCTCAAGGGTCGGACCCTGGTAGCGGTGGCCTGCGGCGCCAACATGAACTTCGACCGCCTGCGTTTCGTGGCCGAGCGGGCGGAAGTCGGCGAGCGCCGCGAAGCCATACTGGCCGTCACCATTCCGGAAGAGCGCGGCTCTTTCCGGCGCTTCTGCGAACTCGTGGGCAAACGCAATGTCACCGAGTTCAACTATCGCATCGCCAGCGCCGAGCGCGCGCACATCTTCGTTGGCCTGGCGGTCCATGACCGCGCCGATGTCGCAAGACTGATGCGCAATCTCGGCCGGCACGGCTTCGCCGCACTTGACCTGACCGATGACGAGTTGGCCAAGTCGCATCTGCGCCACATGGTCGGCGGCCATTCCGACCTCGCGCGCGATGAACTCCTGTACCGATTCGAGTTTCCCGAGCGTCCCGGCGCCCTGATAAAATTTCTTGGCAGCATGCGCCCCGACTGGAACATCAGCCTGTTCCACTATCGCAACCACGGCGCCGACGTCGGACGGGTGCTGGTAGGCATGCAGGTCCCGGCCAAGGAAATGGGTGCACTGCGCAAGTTCCTGGCTACGCTCGGTTACCGCTACTGGGATGAATCCGGCAACCCCGCCTATCGCCTATTCCTCGGATGACACCATGCGCCTGAACTTTCGAATCCTGAATGTTTTCACCGTTGCAGGCGAGGCCTTGACCGGCAATCCATTGTGCGTGTTCGAAGACGGCCGCAGCCTCGACGCCGACACCATGCAAGCACTGGCATTGCAGTTCAACCTGTCGGAAACCACGTTCATCATGCCGGCCGACCAAGCCACCGCCGCAGTGCGGATTTTCACGCCAACGCTGGAATTGCCGTTTGCCGGGCACCCTACGCTAGGCACCGCCCATGTGGTGCGCGACCTGATGCGCACCGGGCCCGCGATCACCTTGTCGATGTCCGCCGGCTGCATCCCGGTCAGCTTTGAGGGCGTGGTCTGGACGCTCCGGGCTGCCGCTCCGAAATGGCATGCCTTCGATCCGACGCGCGTATCCGCACTGGCCGCCGCCCTCGGTCTGGCGCCGGCAGAGCTCGCGGCTGACCCGCTCTGGGTATCTACCGGCATGGAGCAATTGATGGTTCCGCTGCGCACGGCGCAGGCTGTGGCAGCAGCAACCGCCGGCGCCGGCCTGGCCGGGTTTGCCAATGATTTCGGCAAGGTCGGCGTTTACCTGTTTTCGCCCCTCGAAGATGCCGAAATGCAGGTCAGGTTCTTTTTCGGCAAG